>JAYVCO010000163.1:0-16338 GCA_043749935.1 Planctomycetia bacterium | reverse complement strand
GGCCAGGGCGCGCCGCCACATTTCGGCTGCTCCGCTGCGCCCGCGGCGCACGAGCACGGAATGGGCGATCAACACCGGCTTGAGATGCCAGGCCACGCGATCGTATTGCACGCGAAGCCTGATAAAATCCAAGAGGGTGTAAATCAAATCGCCACGATCCGATTGCGTCGTCGTGCTGTTGTAATCGCGATACTCGCCATAATTCTCGACGATGGCCTCGATCACCAGACTGAGATGTTTGATGGCGTCGCCGCGGGGCACTTTCGTGCCCAAGTCTTCCAGCAACAAGAATTCTTCGCCGGCTTGGGGCTCTTCCTCCAGACGCGCCAACCAGGAATCGACCCCTTGGTGCAAAATGGCTCGGAGATTGCCCATGTTCAGAAATCGCTGGGTGAACAAATCTCGGCCATAGAGCTCCGTGAAGGCCACAAGCGCTTGCCACGATTTCTCGTCCGAGATTTTCTCGAGCACCGAAAGCCGCAAAGTGCGGCTGTGGGCCAACCACTGTTTGAGCAGCGATTCGGTCACTTGTTCCAAGCATTCGACCAGGTCATTGTCGGCCTTGTCGGGCTCGCTGTCGGGCACCGGCCAATCTTGCGAGACGGTCGTCAATGTGTCGACGATCGCCTCATAGCCAGCAGCAAACAGGCGGTCGAACTCGCTGATCGCGCCAGGGCCCACCGGGTTGGCCGACTCCATCAGCCGCGCCGCTTCGATCAACTGGCACGTCTCGCTCAACAAGCCCAGCCGCGGCAACCATTGCAGCAAATCTCGCACGGCCTGTTGCAACACCCGGGCTTGCGCCAGCCTGGCCGGGTCGCCTCCTTTGGAGAGCGGAACGTACAACAGTGACTGTGGCCGCAGGCTTTCGAGAAATGCCGGCCACAATTGCTGGACGCCCGCCGCATCGCCACGAACGACGGCCCGCAAAACGCCGTCCAGAATAGCGGAGTCGTCGGACTTGTCCGCCACATCGGGCAACGCGGCGCGTATCGCGCGGGCCGCGTCGGCCGTTTCGATGATCGTGGCCGTAACTTTTTCGACCAGCGACTCCTTCAGTCCGCGCCGGCGATCAAACTCCAACAGCGAGTCGCGGCTGGCCGAAGGCGCAGGAATGCGACGCTCGTCGATCGATCGCAAAAGCGAAAGCAGCCGCGTTTCGTTTTCAGCCGCTTGCTCTTGCCACCGAGTCAGTGCGTCGGCGGGCAGGCATGAGGGCGAGCAAGGACCGCAGGCCAATGCCGCCTTCTTCCAAAGCGAGGCCACCGTCCGCAAAAAAGCCAATCGTTCGCCGACCCGGCGGGCTTCCTGTTCCAACTCGAAATCGGTCGCTGGCGGCGAACCCGACTCGAGCATGTCGGCGTCGACACCATCGCCCGTGCTGTCGATGTAAACCACTTCGTCATAAGCGGCGCGGAACAGGCCCTGATCGTCGTCGCCATCCTCGTCATCGTCCTCGTCGTCCGGGTCGTCCGTCGATTCGTGACCGCCGGTTCCCAACAGGTCCAGGGTGGGCACCTGCCAGTAGTCTTCCGCGTTGGCTTCGAGCAATTCGAAGAACCGGCGGACCAAAGTTTGTCGTTCGTGGGGCTGCACTCCAGGCGACGGCTGACGACCGCCCAGGCACACCTCGCTCAGCCAGCGTTGCGCCAAAGAATGGAACGAGTATTCACCTTGTTTGAGCGGGATCATGCCGGCTTGACTGAGCCATTGCATGAGCAGGGCCATGGCGGCCACCACATCGGGCTTTCGCCACAACGCATTGACGACCAGGGCATAGGCTTTGGGAGAATTGAAGTGGGAGACCCGCTTTCGCCAAAAGGCGATGTCGCCTGCCGCCGCGCCCGCCAGATAGAAGGCTTCGAGCGCTTCGGCGACCTCTCGGGCCGATTCATACGCTTCGTTGCCCGAGAATGCCTCGATACTGTCGACCGTGGTGGCCGCGAATTTATCCCACCAACGCGTCAGTTCTCCCATCCGCCGCGAGAGCGACGTTTGCAGCGGCTTGTCGTCGCGCGCCGCGGCCTCGCTCCACAACCGTGCGTACAACCCCACGATTTGTTCGAGCAGTTCGATCAGTTGATCCAACCGATGATCGGGCACGCTGTTCTCCGGCGACGGAAACAGGCTGAACTGACCTTGGAAGCCCAGGATGTTCCAAGGATCGACAATCGCGCCACACTCGATCGCGCGGCGGAGGAAATCCTTGATCTCGTCGAGCATGCTCGAGGCTTGCGACAAATCTCCGCGCTCGATCGCCAGATGGCCAGTCGTCAACCGGCACTGGATTTCGCAAGCCATGCGTGCAGCCGCCACCGGCACGATGTGAGCCTGGCGAAGCGCGGCTTGGGGATATCCCATGCGGGCAAAAAGCAGGGCCAAATGCACGTGTTCGAGTTGCGCGGCCCGCCGCCTGGCCAGTTGCTGGTTCAAATACTGCCGCGCGGCCGCCAGCGGCTGCTTGCCAGCGATGGCTTCTTCGCGCAGCCGGCAGCCATGCTCGCCGTCCAGCTTCTTGACGAATTGGTCGTAGAACGCATCGCGGTAGGCAGCGATGCGGGGCAGAAGCGTCGAGAGCGTCGTGGTCGAGTCGTGGGCGTCTGGTCCGCTGCCGCTAGTGCCCGAGGCCATGAGCATCGTACCGCAAAGCACGGCGGCGGCCTCGCATAGCAATTCTTCTCGCGACAATTCGCCCGGCTGATCCAACCGGTCGAGCAGCACGTCGAGGGTTACCTGTTGTACCACGAAGCGACGATAGCGGGCCTGGCTATCGAGGTGGTGCGGGTCCCATTGGCCGAAGTGATAGTTAGGACGCTTGTTGACGGGGTGGTCGAAATCGTACGCTCGAGGATCGAGCGACAATTCGTCGAGCAGGTCGGGATCAAAAAAGGCATCTCGCAACAACGCCGGATCGGTGGCTTTCAAGATTTCCAGGGCTCGCTCGACAAGCTCTCGATATCGGCCGACGCTCGTCCCGGCGCCGCGCACATAGAGAGGGATCGGTCGAATCCATTCGTGTGGATAGGGCTCGATGCGCTGGGCCGTACGCAAGACCGCGAGCGGCCGGTGTCCGATATAGTCGTTGAGCTTCGCGATCGCGCCGCCGATGATCCGGTCGGATTCGTCCCAAGGCCCACCCTGCTGGAGCAAGGCTTCGAAAACTCGGCCCAAGAAAAACGGACGCCAGACGGCCGCGTCGCTTTGGTGAAACAGCAGATCGCGATGGAATTGGCGGTAGCGGGGCGGAAATTCGTCGAATGCCAATCGCAAGACAAACCGGGCTTGTTCGACGTCGGCAAAGGCCGGCGAGTGCCCTGCCAGGCGTTCTAACTGGGTTTGCAGCAGTTTGCCGACGACCCGCCAAGAATCCTCGGAAGTGTCCGGTGCAGCCTCGACCAGGGCGAACACCTGGTAGAGGTTGCGCAGAAATAGCGGGTCGGGGGTACCTGAAGAATAGTTCAGATAGCCCAACAATTCTTGGAGAATTGGGGTCGTGTCCGTGCTGAGTTGATCAGCCGCCATCTGCGTACCAGGTTAGCCACGAAGCGGAATTTCATCATGGTAGGAGATCGTGGCAGAGTTGGTCTAGCGGGTGCCAGGGCGAATCGGCCCCATCGTTGGTGGCCGTGGGCGATTCTTCTGATACCCCGCAAAACCGACAAAACCGGCCCTTCGCAGCCGCCAAGAAGCTCGCCTGGCACCTGCGCAAGGGTCCGCCAATCCTCGAATTTGTTGAGCAATCGCCCTTGGGCTGACTATCATGAAGCTTGGCGGAAGGCGGAATAGAGATGACAACTGCACGGGTTTAACCTTGCCTGGAGACTCGATGATAGGGCACAAGTCTTGTTGGATGCTGTGGCTGGCCCTGGGCGTTTGCACCGCCAGCTACGAAGTCAGGGCGGCGGGCGTTATTTCGCAGACCACGGCGGCCCGCTATGGATTAACGCGGGCCTGGTACGCGCAAGTCGGTTCCGAGCGAGCCACGGGGCCGATCACGCATCTGCACCAAGACCACGGCATGCTGCTGGTTCAAACCGAGCAAGGAACGCTTTCTGGCTTGAATGCCGAAACGGGGCGCATTCTCTGGTCAACGCAAGTCGGACCGCGCAATCACTCCAGCACTGAGCCAGCCGTCAACGACACGTATGTCGCGGTTATCAACGGTTCGGTGCTATTCGTCTTGGACCGCAATAACGGTCAACTCCTATGGCAGAGGCAGATTTTTGGCAGCCCCGGCGCCGGACCCGCGCTGACCGAGACCCACGTTTTCACACCGATGATTGGGGGCCTCGTCGAGGCTTACGATATCGAAAAGGGTGCCAAACAGAAGCCCTGGAATTACAAATCGGTCGGCCGAATCCTGATTCCACCGATCGCGACGCCGCAGGCCGTGTGCTGGACGACAGAGAAGGGATATTTGTACGTCGCGAATCCAAAGGCCGAGGGCATCCGCTATCGCCTGGAAACGCGAAACGCGATTCAAGCGCAACCGGCCTATTGGACGCCCAACTTGTATGCCTGCTCGACCGACGGTTGCGTGTATTCGGTGGATGAACATAGTGGGAAAATCAATTGGAAATTTCCCGTCGGCGATGCGATTTACGAATCGCCCGTGGCGATCGAGGGCAGGATTTTCGTGGTTTCAGAGCTGGGCAACATGTTTTGCCTGGATGCAAAAGCGGCAACCCTGTTATGGCAAGCACCAAAAATCGCGCAGTTCATCGCGACCAGCCCGACGCGCGTTTACGCCGCGGACCAGGTTGGCCGCCTGCTCATCTTGGACGCCAGGTCGGGGGTGCGTTTGGCGTCGATGCCGCTCGATGGCATCTCTACCAAGCTGATCAACCGGCAAAGCGATCGAATTTATCTGGCCAATACGGCTGGCGTCGTGCAGTGTTTTCGAGAGGAGGGCCTCAAGTCGCCGGTCGTCTACACGCCACCGAAACCAGTCGTGGTGGAAGTCAAAGAAGCGCCCAAGGGTGAAAAGAAGGCAAAACCGGCCGCCGAGTCGCCAGACGACACGAGCATGGACGAACCGGCTGCCGAGGATGCGACCGACGCGGACAATCCCGAGGCGATGGAAAACGAGAAGCCCGACGCGCCGGCCGACGATGCCGAAGCGGATCCGTTCAAATAGGGTCCGTCGGCGGCAAACGGATGGCCAGCCAACATGGCGCTGGGAGTTGACGCCCGGCAGCCAACTTCTTAAACCAAGAGGGTGTCTAGCGGGCCGAACTTTCTGCTCGCCCCTTGGTCTCACTGTGGGCGCGATTCTCTCTGCCGGAACGGCTGAGGACTCGGCCTTCAATCGAAACGGATACGAATATGCCATCGCCGCCCATTCGCCGGGCTTTGATCAGCGTCAGCGACAAGCTGGGCTTGCCGGAGTTCGCCGCCGGGTTGGCGGCCGCGGGCGTGGAGCTCTATAGCACTGGCGGGACTCGACGCTTTTTGGAAGCGGAGAATCTCAAAGTTCACGACGTGGCCGAGTACACCGGTTTTCCGGAAATGCTCGACGGACGGTTGAAAACGTTGCACCCAAAGATCCACGGCGGCATCTTGGCACGTCACGACCGGCCCGACGACATGGCGGCGTTAGCCGAGCACGGCATTTTGACTTTCGAGCTGGTGATTGTGAATCTCTATCCGTTCGAGCAGACGGTCGCGCGGCGTGGCGTGACGTTTGTGGAAGCAGTCACGCAGATCGACATTGGCGGGCCAAGTTTGATCCGCGCGGCGTCGAAGAATCATGCCTTCATCACGGTCGCCACCGATCCGGTGCAATATCCGGATATCTTGGAACAAGTAACTGCCCAAGGCGCGACCACCCTCGAATTGCGCCGCCACTTGGCGCAGGCCGCCTTTGCCCGCACGGGCCGATATGACCAGGCGATTGCCGACTACCTGGCCAGTCAGGTCGAGCCGGAGACGTTTCCGCGTCGCTGGCATGTGGATCTGCGCCGCAAGGAGATTCTGCGGTACGGCGAAAATCCGCATCAGCAGGCCGCGCTCTATGCGCGAGCACCAAGCGTTGAGACAGCGAGTCTGGTCGCGGCCCAGCAACTGACGGGCAAAGAACTGTCGTACAACAACCTTCTGGATCTGGACAGCGCGCTGGCGATCGTCCGCTCGCTTTCTGGCCCGAGCGCCGTGGTAATCAAGCACAACAATCCTTGCGGAGCGGCCACGGCCGTCGGACTGTCGGCTGCGACCCGCGCGGCGCTCGACGGCGACCCGCTCAGCGCGTTTGGCTCAGTCTTGGGGTTCAATCGGCCTGTCGATACCGCCACTGCGGAAGTCCTGTCCGAGCCGGGTCGATTTGTCGAAGCCATCGTGGCGCCGGACTATGAGCCAGAAGCCTTGGAGATCCTGACCACGAAGCCCAAATGGAAGGCCAACGTGCGCTTGATGAAAGTCGGCCCGCTGGATAACGCGCCGGAGCCCTGGCAATTGCGTGCGATCGAAGGCGGCATGCTCCTCCAGCAAGCCGACATCCAGCCGGATCCCGAGTCGGAATGGAAAACAGTCACTACGGCCAAGCCAAAGAGCGAACAATCGGCCGACCTGCGGTTTGCCTGGGCCATGGTCCGGCACGTAAAGTCCAACGCGATCGTGGTGGCAAAACAGCAAGCGCTTTTGGGCGTGGGTGCGGGACAGATGAGCCGAGTCGATTCGGTAGAGATCGCCATCAACAAGGCCGGCGATCGGGTGCGCGGCAGCGTGTTGGCCTCCGACGCATTCTTTCCGTTTGCCGACTCGATCCATAAGGCCGCCACGGCCGGCATTTCGGCGATCATTCAGCCGGGTGGTTCGCGGCGCGACGACGAAGTGATTTCCGCTTGCAACGTGCATGGGATGGCCATGATCTTTACCGGCCGCCGGCACTTCAAACACTAGAGAGCCGGCGGGAAGGCACCGATGACCAGCGTCCTCGATAAGATTGTTGCCACCAAGTGGAGCGAAATCGCGGCGGCGAAAGCAGCGCGCCCCGAAGCCGAAGTGCGCGACTTGGCGGCCGCGGCGGGACCGACTCGCGATTTTTTTGCTCCCCTGGCAGCCCCTGGCCCGATTCGGCTGATTGCCGAAGTGAAAAAAGCGAGCCCGTCGCGCGGACTCATTCGCGCCAATTTCGAGCCAGTCGAAATTGCATTGACATACGAGCGGCACGGGGCAAGTTGCCTCAGCGTGCTCACCGACGAGACCTATTTTCAAGGCAGTCTCGAATACCTGCGTGCCGTGCGCGCGGCTGTCGGGCTGCCCGTGTTGCGAAAAGATTTCATTCTCGACAGCTATCAACTCCACGAAGCGCGTGCGGCCGGGGCCGATGCCGTGCTGCTGATTGCCGAATGTCTGGACGATTGCAATTTGCGAAAATTGCACAACGAGGCAGTCTCGCTTGGCATGACTCCGCTGGTCGAGCTTTACGAACAGGAGAATCTCGAGCGCGTTTTCGATGCCGGGGCCACTCTGATCGGCATCAACAATCGCGATCTGCACACTTTCCACACCGATCTCCACCACACCTTGCGATTGCGCGAACGCATTCCAGACGAGTGCGTGCTGGTGAGCGAAAGCGGCATTCGCACCCGAGCGGACGTCGAGCGGCTGGCGGCAGCCGGAGTGGACGCGATACTGGTGGGCGAAACCCTGATGGCCAGCGAAGACATCGGCGCGGCCGTCGACGCCCTGCTGGGCCGCTAGCGGCGGTTTTTCTTCCATCTAGCAGCTTCGGCCAGCAACGCTCTATAATGCCCCTGCGATCCATACCGAACATCGCTCCCTAGTCATTGAATGCGGTGCATCCATGTCGAGTATGATTTCGAATCTCTCCCAGATCGTCCGCGGCCTGGTGTCGATCATCATCCTTGCATTGGTCGGCAGCGGCGGTTGGATCGCCTATCAGACCTATCACGACCGCGTGCGGCTGGATCGCGAACTTCAAGAGAAGACGGTGGCGCTGGCCGAAAAGACCGCCGAGGTCGAACGGCTGACCAAGGAAAATCAAAAGCTCAGTCTGGCCCTGCGTTTGCTGAAAATCGACCATCGAGTCGCCGAAATCACCGTGCTCGATCAGCAGGATGGTCCGGAGCGCATGAAAACTCGATTCCAGTTCGTCGAGCTCACGAAGGATGGAAGTCCGATCGGCGAGAAAAAAGTGTTCACCATCGAAGGCAGCACGATCTACGTCGACGCGTGGGTCATCAAGTATGCCGATGACCTGATCGAGAAGGGTGATCCGTTGCGCTCCACCAGCGTGTGCCTGTTTCGACGCATCTTTGGCGAATATCAGGAACCGAGCGAGGGCTTTCCACTAGATCCCTCCGGCTCGCGACCGGCCGTTTATAGCCAAGGCAATGAGATTTCGCCCGTCGAGCGCGACATCTGGGCCAATTTCTGGCAATACGCCAACAATCCCGCCAAGATGAAACAAGCCGGGCTACGCGCCGCTCACGGAGAGGCCCCTTCGGTTCGACTGGAACCGGGCAAACTCTACAGGCTCGAACTGCGCGCATCGGCCGGGCTCTCGATCGTTGCCGAAGACCTGCCAGACGGTCCAAAGTCGTAGCCTGGCCGGTTAGTAGAATGAGGCGTTCACGTCGGATTCGTAGCCGGCAGCAATCGCGCCAGCTTGCGACCCGTCATGCTGAGCGGCAGTTGTTCCAGATCTCGCGGACGGGCCCATTGCCACGTGCCGGCGGCTAGCTTTGCTCGGGCGCCGTCGAACTGTGCCGAGTAGCAGTCGAGTGTGATGCGAAAGCGCGTGACGCCATGTTTGATCGTGGTAATCCGCTCGGGCAACTCCACGGACAGGCCAGCCTGATCGAGAATCTTGTCCAAGATCTCTTGCTGCTGGGCCGGGCCTCGCCGGGCAGACAACGGAAATCGAAGAAAGTCCCACATGCCCGCCCACCGCTCGCCGTTGGCGCGCTTGCGCAAGAGCACTTTGTTGCGGCGCCAAACCACCACGGCCGCCTCATGAACCGCGGTACTGGCCGGTTTGGGTCGCGAGCGGGGTATTTTTTCTTGGGATTCTTGTTGGAATGCAACGCAGAATTTCACGAGCGGACATTGATCGCACTTGGGCATGCGGGGAGTACATACCAGGCTGCCCAGTTCCATTAGCGCTTGATTGAATTGCCCGCAATGATTCCGCGGCAACACATCGGTCGCGAATTTCCACAAGAACTGTTTGCCCTGGCTACTGGCCGGATCGTCTTCGAAACCGGCCAAACGACTGAACAGTCGCACGGTATTAGCTTCGAGAATGGGAGCCGGCAGATCGAACGCGATCGAGGCGATCGCGCCGGCCGTATAGCGTCCAATGCCTGGCAATGCTCGGATCGCGTCAAGCTCGCGCGGAAACTGGCCGCGATGTTCATTGAGCAGCACTTGCGCGGCACGGTGCATTTGGCGAGCGCGGCGATAATAGCCCAGACCTTCCCATTGGCGCAACACGTCGTGTTCGTCGGCTTCGGCTAAATCGCGAGACGTCGGGAACGCGGCCACGAATCGCTCGAAATATGGCACGACGGTTGCAACTTGGGTTTGTTGCAACATGATCTCGCTAATCCAGATTTGATATGCGTCCGAAGTGCGGCGCCAGGGCAGGTCTCGCTTGTTTCGGCCAAACCAGGCCAGCAATCGTTTGGCGATCGCGGTCGGCGCGGCGACCAGGGATTTGGAACCCAATGGCGAAACGATGGGGCATGCTTTCCTGGCCATGGTGATTTTTTTCGCGAAAGCGAGAGGTACGTTCAGTGAGGTAACCGGATTCTAGAGATTTTTTCGTCGTGCCAACAGACCCCACGATCGGTCGACGATTGCCCTTGGGCGTGGACGGCTGTGCGTCCGTGGATTAGGCTGCTACGTGTTGGAAAGCTAGTACGACCTCGATTCTTGGATGGCCCAGACAACAAAGTTGTCTGGGTCCCATAGGGACAAGAGGTGAGCCACTCAAGAGATTGCTCTGTTTGAAGGGAAAGCCTCTTGTTGCTGCGCAACCCAGACAACAAAGTTGTCTGGGTCACCCGTCACCCTCTCGTATCTTTCGTGCATCAGGGAATTCTGGATTGTCCGAAAAACCTCCGCGCCGCAAATCATCGAAATCCCCGAAACCAGCAAACGCGGGCCCCCGGCGCAATCACGAGCCGTCGGTGCAACGCAGCTCTTCGGCGTTGCGCGCCCGACGCGCGAAAGGCGAGGACGCCTGGGAACTGGTCCACCCGCGTTGCGCCCGAGACCGGGAGGACGACCTGGAAGAAGTCCGTAAGATGATCGATGCCGGCGAAGTCGAAATCGCTACCGATGAATGTCGCTGGCTGTTGTCGGGCTGCAGCGACTGTGTGGAAGCCCATCGGATTCTGGGCGAGATCGCGCTCGGCGAAAATGATCTGCCGCTTGCGCGTGGGCACTTCGGGTATGCCTTTCAGCTTGGCACCAAAGCGCTCAATCAGGCGGGCGTGAAGGGACCGCTGCCATACCGAATTCAGGCGAACCAAGGATTCCTGGAAGCGGGCAAGGGCCTGGCTTGGTGCTTGAAACAACTGGACAAGCGGGAGATGGCGGCCGAGGTCGTCGATCAAATGCTCAAGTGCGATCCGAGCGATCCACTCGGCGTCAGGAATTTACTGACCGATTCACCGGCCGAGTAAGCGTGCCAATGGTCTAGCGTTTCTTATCCTCGCTGCTCGGCAACACCAGCTCGGTGGTTCCTGGTTTGAAATACGGGGCCAGGCCCGTGTATTCGATCTTGGTGGTTTCGCGTTCTTTCGCGGCCAGTTTTTCCAGCAGGTCCACGGCGGCGGGCTGTTTAATGCGTTCGATGACTTCGGTCCACTTCTTGTTGCCCGGCTTAACGTCGGTGACTTGAATTAGATGGACCCCAAACACCGAGGCCACGGGTTTGCTGATTTCGCCCTTGGCAAGCGCAAAGGCGGGCTTGGAAAATTCCTCGACCATGACCCCATAACGAGGGAAAAGACCTAAATCTCCACCCTGCCGGCGACTCGGACCGACCGAATACTTTTCCGCGGCATTCTCGAATGTGATTTTTCCACTTTCGATTTCCTCGCGGATTTTTTCGGCCCGCTCCATCAATTGGCTGGTCGTGACCGTCGGCCGATCGGATCGCAGCAGAATGTGCCGGGCATGGATCTGCGTGCCGTCCAAGTCCTTTTGATGTTCGTTAAAGTACGTTTCCAGCCCATCGGTCAAGTTGCGGTCGACGTATTGTTTCCAACCGAGCTGCCAGGCCAGATCGTGACGCATGGTGTCGACCGTTACACCGCGCTCGGCGGCATACTGAGCCAACGTTTTACGCTGGGCCGTGAGTTGCGCCTCCACTCGCGCCAACTCCTTATCGATATCCGAATCCTTGATGTAGCCGCCTTCACGCCTGAAGGTCCGCTCGGCAAGACGGCGATTGAGGATCTGTCGTAGCAAATCCGCCTTGGCCGTTGGAAGTCCCTTCGGGTTTGGCTGACGGTTTTGGGAAACCGCGCTCAAGGCAGCGGTTATTTCGCCCACGTACACCGGGTCATCGTCCAGCGTAGCGGCAATGGGCGGTAACTCGACCGGAGCCTTCTCTTCCTCCCCCGACGCGTGGTCAATCGTGCCCAGCAAAATCAGGACCAACCAACAGGGGCGCCACGATGACATATTCATGATCGACGACAGCTCGTGCATAAGTACTGCTTAGGGCAACCGCAGGTCGCGAAACTCGTATTCGACCGGCACCTCGAGAATCGTGATCGGCGTGCGATACACGAATTCCAGTTTGTCGGGACTTTCCTTGAGAACGTAAAAATACGTGATTCCAACCTCATCCTTGGTCTGACGCGTTTCCTCGAATCCACCGGCTTCGATTTTTTCGCCCCCGGCGGTCAAGAAATAGGCTTCGTTCTCCAGGATCCAACTGCGATGCGACTCCAGAGCAATCGATGGAGCCTCGAATTTCACACGCAGACTGACCTCCCAGGCATCGTTATTCTTGCGGACCTGTTCGATCGTGACCGTTGCGCCCGCCTTGCGCTGCTCGACCTTTTTGGGCGCCATATTTTTCGCCGTCACCGGAAGATTGCGGAAATGAAAATCTTCAATCGCACCAGGCACGAGCGCCAGCAATTTGCCTTTGAGCGAGCGCAGCTTTTCCGTGCTGCGCTTAGGCAAGGTCAACGGAATTTCGAGCTCGGCTGCCGAAACCCCGTCGCGAATCGTGGCCTCAGGCTCGGCATCGGCGCTAGCCACGTTGATGATCTCGCCCGAATCGCCGACGGCGCTGACTTGGGCCAGCGGTTGCAAGATCGCGAATGGTTGCAGCCGCGGCTCCCAACTGGCTTCGAGAAAGAATTTCAACGACTGCATTTCTTCATTGCGCAAGTCGCGCACGGACTCGAACCGCACGGGCTCCAAGCGAAGCAGCCCGCCATAAAAAGCCCGGCCAGCTCGGGGCGAAGCGCCCGAGGGACGATTGATCACATAGGCACCTCGCTGCCCGGAAAATCCATACAACGTCAGATCGGCCTGATCGAGCACTTCGTCGAGCGCACGCCAGAATGGCACCTTATCGAAATCGACCGTGACTTTGGCAGCGGTTTTTTCTTCGCCGAAAGCCTCGCGATGGTCGACGATCGTGTTGCCGGTTTGTTTCGAGATCGCCTCGAAGACTTCAGCGATCGGCAAGTCGGTGCCTTTGAGCGTCACGAGCGGGGGGTCGGCGGCCGCGTTGGCTTGCGCCTGCAGCAACTTTTGTTGCACCCGAGTGACGCGCACGGCGACCTCGGCGGGCGTTCGGTCGCCGACAACCGGCAATAGCGGCAACACCGCGGCGCCCATGTCCATTAGTTTGCGCTCGGCGTCGTCGCGCGAGGTCACGTCGCGCGCGTCGAGTTGGCTCACGAGCTTGGCCACGTCCGAGGACAACTGCGGATTCGCCGGCGCAGCATCGGCGGCAACCAGCGCTAGTGCCGTCCAAAGCAATAGACCGACCACGGAAATGCCTCTGTTGTTCGTTGTTCCGCCAAGCGAGCTGGCGATACATTCACGCGTCGCAAGTCAACCACGCAAGTGGTTCTTGGATTTTACGGTCGCCACGCGATTGCTGCCAGCGTTTTGCTGGATTGCGCTTAACGAATCGCGGGCGGGACCATGGCCCGATGGCGAGGAAATTGTTTTGGACCGGGTTTTTCCGGAAAATCCCGCAATTACCTGTGATCTGCACGACGCGATCGGCCCTTTTGCAACCTAAAGTTTCCAAGAGTTCTGCCGCGCGCCGAACTGGCCACTTGAATGCCACCGGCTAGTTCGGGCTCGATTCACTACACCTCTGGGACAGCCAAATCGTGCTGCGCTGCTTGTTTCGGGTGATATGCGCCTACTTATTGCTGTATGCGCCGGCAATGGCCACCGATAGCCCGCGTTGGACGATGCGCGTCGACCTCGGAGGCACTGAGGTCGAAGGCATGCCGCTGGCGTGGACGAAACAGCATATTTTTCTCTTAGCTCGCGACGGCCGGCTGTGGGACTTTGCACCGAGCAAGACTCGCAACTATCAGAAGTCGAGCTCGTATTTTAGCAGCTATTCGGCCGCTGAAATGCGCGCTGCGCTCCAACGCGAGCTGGGCCGCCGGCTGGAAATCACCGGCACGGGCCACTACCTGGTCGCCCATCCGCCCGGGAAATCGGGCCATTGGGCCAGCCGGTTCGAGGATCTATATCGATCGTGCACGGATTATTTTCGGCTGCGCGACCTCAAGGTACACGAGCCCGATTTTCCACTCGTGGCCATCGTTTGGCCAGTGCGCGAGGATTTCCTGCGCTATGCGCAACTCGAGGGCACACCGATGCGGGGCGATATCTTGGGCTACTATTCGCCGACGACCAATCGAGTCACGCTCTACGACCTGGCCGCTGGATCGACCGCCAATCAAATGTGGCGACAAAACGATGCCACGATCATCCACGAAGCAACGCATCAAATGGCTTTCAACACCGGCGTCCACAACCGGTTCTCCTCCACCCCAACCTGGCTGGCGGAAGGACTGGGCACCTTGTTCGAGGCGCCGGGCGTTTGGGATTGGCGAAACTACACACAGCCGGCGGATCGAATCAATCGCGGCCGACTCGTTCAGTTCCGCCACTGGCTAGAATCGGGACGTACCACTGGAGCGTTCGTCGGCCTGTTGGGCTCCGACCGGCTATTCCAAGGCAATCCGGCCGCGGCCTACTCGGAGAGTTGGGCTTGGGCGTTTTTTCTCACCGAGACCTATCCGCAAAAGTTCAGCCAATACGTCCAGCGAACGGCCTCGCGGCCCAACTTTCAGGACTATCCAATGGCCCAGCGGATTTCTGATTTCACCACCGTTTTCGGTGATGATCTGCGGATGCTCGAAGCCCATTTTCTACGGTTTATCGCCGCATTGAAATAGCTCCGGGCCGCGAGTGCCTGTTCGAGCATTTGCCTCACGCGCCGACCCCTTAGCGTCCTGCTCGCCGCCTGCTAGGATGATTCGCGATCGCACTTTCATTCAATGCTTTACGTGTACACGCCCCTGATTTGTGATTGCCATGTCGAAGTTCAAGGTACTACTAACCGATTACGCCTGGCCCGATCTGAATATCGAGCGCCAGATTCTTGCCGATATCGACGCCGAGCTCGTGGTGCCGCCGGCTCAAGACGTGGCGACGCTGACGGCGCTGGCCGCTGATGTCGATGCGATCATGACGAATTGGGCCAAAGTGCCGGCGGCCGTGATTGCGGCCTCGCCCAAGTGTCGCATTGTCGCCCGATTGGGCATTGGGTTGGATAACATCGATGTGGCCGCGGCGACCCAGCGTAAGATTATGGTGACGAATATCCCCGATTATTGCCTGATCGAAGTCGCCGAGCACGCGCTGGCGCTGCTGCTGTCACTCTCGCGCAAAGTGGCCTTTTATCATCACGAAACCAAATCGGGGCGGTATGACCTCAAGGCGGGGGCCGTCCTGCGAAGGATCGAAGGCCAGACGTTGGGCATCGTGGGGCTGGGGAACATCGGGGGCCGGCTTGCCGCCAAAGCGGCGGCGTTGGGTCTGAGAGTCGTCGCCACGTCGCGCAAACCGCGTTCCGCCCCCGCGGGCGTCAGTTTCGTGAGCCTCGATGATCTGCTGGTCCAGAGCGATTACGTTTCGCTACACACGCCGCTCAATTCCGAAACACGACACATGATTGGCGCCGCACAACTGGCCCGCATGAAACCCACGGCCTACCTGATCAATACGGCCCGGGGCGGTTTGATCGACAACGAAGCGTTGACGATCGCCCTGGCCGATGGCCAATTGGCCGGCTCGGCGCTCGACGTGCAAGACCCCGAGCCGCCGAATCTGGCTCTTCCTCCTTGGAACGATCCGCGTGTGCTTGTCACGCCGCATGCGGCCTTTGTTTCGCAAGAATCGTTGGCCAATCTTCGCACGCGCACTGCGCGGCAAGTGGCGACGGCACTGGGCGGTGGACGACCGGAGAACGTCGTCAATCCGGAGGTTCTGGCTGGCGGCACGACGGGCTGAACGCCAATAATCGGTACAACCGGTACGAGCCGTCTTGTGGAGCCTTTCTTGCTTTGACGATCGCTGGGCTATGGCGTATAGGTACTAAGGAAGTTTGCAGAACTCCCAGTGTACACATCTTTGACCCTCCGCTCAGCCGCGCATTCGCGCTCACGGCCGATCGGAAAACCGCAAACGGTCCAAATGGCAAGCATGGCCGATATTCGTCTGGCAATTGCTTCTGATACCGCCGGGATGCCTCCGCCCGACGCAGGGGACGAGGACCACCCCAAATGCACCGATCCATCGCTGCCACCGCAGCGATTGCCACTGGATCGGTTGGAAAGCAAATTGGGCGAACGATTGCAGCAGATCGTCAATGAGGTCGCGCGCGAAATTGCGGTGGACCGCAACGAGCAGCTGTCGGCCATGATTGGAGGCACCGCCGATGCGGAAAGCATCGCGCAACGGATCGAGATCTTCGAGCAGCAGCTTGCCATTCGGCACGAGGAGGTGGACCAATTGCGGTCGCAACTTCAACAGGCGCGATCGTTGACGGCAAAGGTCAAGCAGAAGCTGCGTATTCACGAATCGCTATTGGCCGAATCCCACGAACAACAGGAAAAGAAGCGCGTCGAACTGGCAATCGCCAACGACCAATTCGCCGACGCACAGGCCCAATTGATGGCCGCCCGCAGACGGCTAGACTTGTTGCGCGAGGAGTTGGAACAACAGCGGGAAAAAACATACAACGAAACTCAAGCGACGAAAACCCAGCGACGCCGCATTGCCCGCGAGCTCAAGGCAAAGCGCGCA
>JAYVCO010000162.1:0-7112 GCA_043749935.1 Planctomycetia bacterium | reverse complement strand
GCAATAGCCGCGTCGAGTTGGTGGTTTATCCGGAAAAGACGGTGGCCAGCCGCTAGGCTGCCCCCGTCTCTCGGCGGCAGATATAATAGACAATCCGGCCGAACCCTTTGCGGTCGTCAATTGTCCCTCCTGTAATTGCCACGGTTCTCTCCTTCCTATCCGCGCGAGCTTCTCGTGATCGCCATCATTGACTATCAGATGGGCAACCTTCGCAGCGTCCAAAAGGGCTTTGAGAAGGTCGGATACGAGGCGACCATCACGAGCGATCCGGCCGTCCTGACCCGGGCCGATAAAGTCGTGCTGCCCGGCGTCGGTGCGTTTGGCGATGCAATGGCCGAATTGAAACGCCGAAAATTGGTGGACCCAATTCGACAGGCCGTCGACTCGGGAAAACCTTTTCTGGGTATATGCTTGGGATTACAGTTGCTCTTCGACGTCGGCTACGAGGGGGAGCGGCAGGAAGGGTTGGGGATTTTGAGAGGCGAGGTGGTGCGATTCGAGCCGCCACGCGAAGACTCTGATGCGCCTCATTACAAAGTGCCCCACATGGGTTGGAACCAGTTGGCGATCCGCCGCAGGGCTCCCTTGCTCGAGGGCCTCGAAGACGCGGTACACTGCTACTTCGTCCATTCGTACTATGTCGTGCCTGGCGATCCGGCGGTGATTGCCACCGAGACCAGCTATCCGACCCCGTTTTGCTCGATGATCTGGCGCGACAACCTTTTTGCCACTCAATTCCATCCGGAAAAAAGCCAGCAAAATGGCCTGCGAATGCTGAAAAATTTCGCCGAATTGTGAGCTGGCTTGCGCTGCGGCGCGACGAGCGCATTTTGCCCAAATAGCGCGCTTGACAGGCGGCGCGGTCCGGGTCTAGTATTTCGATTAGACCCTTCCTGCTCATCTCTCCCCAGACCGCTTCGGCCGCTCACTCCATGGCCAAAACAATGCGTCAAGGCACCTTTCCCGGTATGGATCCGGAATTAGCGCCGGGCGAAAACCTGGTATCCGCCGACCTTGAAATCGGCTTCGCGGATGCTCTCTCCGAGAGCCTGCCAATGGTCGAGGTCTCGACGGAGGATTCCCACGGCGAACTTGCGACGCCCGGGACGCTCAAGGGGCAGTCGGTTTGGGTGGTGGATGCCAATTCGCTGATCTTTCAGGTCTTCCATGCATTGCCGGAGATGACCAGCCCGCGGGGCGAGCCGGTATCGGCGGTCTTTGGCTTTGCCCGCGATATGCTGTATTTGCTCGAACAAAAGAAACCCAACTATTTGTTCGTGGCCTTCGATGGACCCGAGCGGACGTTTCGGCATGAAATGTACGAGGAGTACAAAGCCGGTCGGGCTGAAATGCCCGTCGATCTGATTCCGCAATTCAAACCCATTCGCCGGCTCCTGGCGGGCTTGGGTGTGCCAATCCTTGAACTGGCGTCGTACGAGGCCGACGATCTCTTGGCCACGATTGCCCACACGACCAACGAGTTGCAGGGCGAGTGCTATGTGGTCACGGGAGATAAAGATGCTCGGCAGTTGATCACCGAGTTCGTCAAGGTTTACAACGTCCGCAAGGACCAGATGTACGACGCCTGTGCACTGCACGCAGACTGGGGAGTTCGCCCCGACCAGGTCGTGGATTTCATGGCTCTGATGGGCGACGCGGTCGACAACGTGCCTGGCGTGCCCTTGATCGGACCGAAGATCGCCAGCGAGTATTTGCAGAAGTACGACACGCTCGATGAACTCTTGGAGCGCGCCGATGAATTGCCCAAGGGGAAGCGCAAGGACAACTTGATCGCGATGCGCGAGCAAGCGCTGTTGAGCCGCGATCTGGTCCGGCTGGAGCGGCACGTGCCGATCACCATTCCCTGGAGTGCCGCCCGCGTCGAGGGCGTCGACAAGCCGGCTTTGGCCAAATTGTTCACCGAGTTGGGCTTTCGCACCTTGGCGGACAAATTCTCTTCCCTGCCAGAACAAACACCCGAGACGGCTTGGAAAGCCAACTACGAGTTGATTAACACTCCCGATCGGCTGGCCTGGCTGATCGAGGAACTAAGCCGACAAAAGCTGGTTTCCTTCGATACCGAAACAACAAACCTATGGCCGCGCTGGGCCGACATTGTCGGCTATTCATTTTGTTGGGCCGTTGGCCAGGCGTATTACGTCGCCGTGCGAGCCCCGGCCGGCGAAACCGCATTGGACCCTGCCGACACGCTCGAAAAGTTGCGACCCGTGCTGGAAAATCCGGCGATCGAGAAGATCGGCCAGAATCTAAAGTACGACATGATCGTACTGCGCACAGCTGGCGTGGAGGTGGCCGGCGCGCGATTCGACACGATGATCGCCAGCTATCTGCTCGACGCGGGCGAGCGGAATCACAGCCTCGATGAGTTGGCGATTCGCTATCTAAAGCACGACAACACGAAAATCGACGAGCTGATTGGCAGCGGCAAGAATCAGAAGCGGATGGATGAGGTTCCCGTCGATCAAATCGCGCACTATGCCGCCGAAGACGCCGACATGCCCTGGCGATTGAGGCCGATTCTGGCCGAACGTTTGAAATCCGCGAATCTCGAGTCGATCTTCGAGACCTTGGAAATGCCGCTGGTCGAAGTGCTGGTCGAGATGGAATTTCACGGCATTAAGGTCGACACTGGGTTATTGGCAACGCTCAGCGGCAAATACGCCTCTTTGCTCACGCAATTGGAGGGCGAAATCCACACGCTGGCCGGCCGTGAGTTCAACATTGGCTCGCCCAAGCAGCTTCAGCAGATTCTGTTCGAGGAGCAGAAGCTGCCGATGCTTCGCCGGAACAAGAGCGGCGGCAGCACCGACGTCGAGGTGCTCGAAGAACTGGCGCGCATTCACCCGTTGCCGGCCAAGATCATCGAGTATCGCCAATATGCCAAACTGAAGAATACATACGTCGACGCGTTGCCCCAGATGGTCCATCCTCAGACGGGCCGCGTGCATGCGTCGTTCAACCAGGTGGTGGCGGCCACCGGCCGTTTGAGCTGTGGTGATCCGAACCTTCAGAATATTCCGATCCGCACCGAGACCGGCCGCGAAATCCGCTCGGCGTTCCTACCCGGCTTCGAAGGCTGGAAATTGCTGGCGGCCGATTATTCGCAAATTGAGTTGCGCGTGCTGGCACACCTGTCAGGCGATCCGACGCTGCTCGAGGCTTTTGCCCGCGACGACGACATTCATGCCCTGGTCGCCAGCCAGGTGAACGGCGTGCCGCTCGAAGCGGTCACCAGCGAAATGCGGCGGCAAGCCAAAGCGGTCAATTTCGGCGTGATTTATGGCCAAAGCCCATTCGGCCTGGCCAAGCAATTGGACATCGAACAGTCCGAGGCGGCCCAATTCATCGACGCGTACTTCGATCGTTATCGCGGCGTGGAGGAATTTCTGTCGCGGATACTGGAAGAATGCCCCCGGACGGGCTATGTTAATACCATCCTCGGCCGGCGGCGCGCGATTCACGGCATTCGACACGGCGCGCCCCGCCAGCGGAACCTTCCAGAACGCACAGCGATCAATACGGTCATCCAAGGCTCGGCGGCAGATCTGATCAAGCTGGCGATGATCAACATCCATCGCCGGTTGCACCAAGAGAAGCTGGCCGCGCGGATGTTGCTGCAAATCCATGACGAATTAGTCTTTGAAGTTCCCCCCGGCGAGTTTGAACGCTTAGCCCAACTGGTTGCTGACGAAATGTCAGGCGTGATGACGTTGAGCGTTCCGTTGAAAGTCGATTTGAAATCAGGCAACAACTGGGCGGATTGCCAGGCGTCGCGGTAGCACAAGAATTGGATTGCCACAAGTTGTAGTTCCAGGGTTCTCAGATTGACCAGACTGCGTGGTTTTTGCACATGAGGGCCAGCGTACCGGTGGTGGGAGTCGTCGGAGGGATCGCCAGCGGCAAAAGCTTTATTACCGAGCAATTGAAGCGCCAGGGAGCGGTCGTGATTTCGGCCGATCAACTGGCCCACGAAGTATTGAAATTTCCGGAGATAAAAAGCGCGGTCCGCGAGCATTGGGGAGATGGGGTATTTTCCAGTGATGGCGAAGTGAACCGCCGGGCGTTGGGCCAGATCGTGTTTTCGCCGCCGCCCGATGGGCCGCGAGAACTCAAGATTTTAGAGCAACTGACTCACCCGAGAATTGCAACGATCATTCGAGAGCGGATGGAAGCATTGAGAGAGCAAGCGACGGTGACAGCAGTCGTGCTGGATGTGCCGCTCTTGATCGAGTCCGGTTGGAACAAGTTTTGTGACAGAATCATGTATGTCGATGCTCCGCGTGAATTGCGTGTGGCGCGAGCAGCGGCGCGCGGTTGGACAGAGGAGGATTTTGCCCGTCGTGAAGCCACCCAGGAATCGTTGGAAACCAAGAGAAAGTTGGCCGATGTGGTGATAGATAACTCCGGATCCCAGGAATCGGCGCAAGCTCAGATCGAGCATTTTTGGCGTTCGCTTGGCGGCTGCCCACCGCGTTAGTCTCCCGCTAGTTTTTCGCGTGTCCCTAGTAGCCAATCCGCATTCGCAACACTCGTTTTCGAATTCACCAGATACCTCTCGACCCCTCTTTCGCCTCTAGGAATCATTTACCCGCCGTTGACGCCTTCTGTGTGTCAGCTTGAGACCTTTCAGGAGTATTGTGACCATGTCTGAAGCCAAGAGCACCGGTGCTCGCAAAGTGACGAAAAGCGCCGTCCAAGGGGAACCGTTTCAACGACCTTCCGATGGCGAGCCGCTGAGTCTCGCCGAGGAGATCGCCGATGAGGCCGCCAATTTGGACAATGACACCCACGACCGCTACGAGCAAATCAAGCAAGGCGACATCCACATTGCCGAGTTGCAGCGGATGACCATGCCGCAGTTGATCGAGCAGGCCCGCGCGGAAAATCTTTCCGAGATTACGGGCATCAAGAAACAAGACTTGATTTTCAAAATCCTCAAAGAACGCGTGAAGCTCAACGGACTCATGTTCGGCGAGGGGACGCTGGAAATCCTGCCCGACGGTTTCGGGTTCTTGCGCAGCCCCGACTATCACTATCTGTCGTGCCCCGACGACATCTACGTGTCGCCCAGTCAGATCCGCCGCTTCGGTTTGCGCACCGGGGCCACGGTGTCGGGCCAAATCCGGCCGCCCAAGGAAAATGAGCGTTACTTTGCGCTGTTGCGGGTCGAAGCGATCAATTATCAAGACCCGAACGTGCTGGCAGAGAAGGTTTTCTTCGACGACCTGACGCCGCTGCATCCCGACCAGCGCGTGGTGCTCGAAACCACGGCCGAAGAAGGTGCGATGCGGGTGATCGACCTGATCGTGCCGATCGGTTTTGGGCAGCGCGGCCTGATCGTCAGCCCGCCGCGGGCCGGCAAAACGATTCTACTGCAAAAGATGGCTAAATCGGTGCTCATCAACCATCCGGAAGTCTACGTGATCATGCTGTTGATCGACGAGCGGCCGGAAGAAGTCACCGACATGGAGCGGCAGGTCAAGGGCGCCAATTGCGAAGTCATCAGCTCCACGTTCGACGAGCCTGCCTCGCGCCACATTCAGGTTTCGGAAATGGTGATCGAAAAGGCCAAACGCATGGTCGAGTACGGTCACGACGTGGTCATCTTCCTGGATTCGATCACACGGCTGGCCAGAGCTTGGAACTCGGAATGTCCGCATTCGGGCAAGATTCTCTCCGGCGGCGTCGACGCCAATGCCTTGCAACGGCCCAAGCGGTTTTTCGGTTCCGCGCGCAAAGTCGAGGAGGGGGGCTCGCTGACCATCATCGCCACCGCGCTGATCGACACTGGCAGCAAAATGGACGAAGTGATCTTCGAGGAATTCAAAGGGACCGGCAACCTGGAAATCGTGCTCGACCGCCGGCTGGTAGATAAGCGAGTTTGGCCGGCGATCGATATCGGCCGCAGCGGCACCCGACGCGAGGAGATGTTGATGGATCCTGAAGAGTACCGCCGCGTTTGCATTCTCAGACGCGTGCTGAACGAAATGAACGGGCCCGACGCGATGGAGCTGTTGATCAACCGCTTGGCGAAAACCAAGACCAACGCCGAGTTTTTGATGAGCATGAAGTCCTAGTTGCTAAGCGCGATCGGTGTCTCGTCGCGCGTCTTTTGAAAGGTTGTCTGCGGTGCCACGTGTGTTCGAGGGAAGTCTAACTGCACCGGCTGGTCGTTTGGCCATCGTCGTTTCGCGCTACAACCAATCGATCACTGCAAAGTTGCTTGACGGGGCATTGGCGACGCTGGCTGAGAACGGAGTGGCCGACGATCAAATCGACGTGGCCTGGGTGCCCGGGGCGTTTGAAATTCCCCTGGTGGCCCATCAACTGGCAATGGGCCGGCGTCACGCGGCCGTGATTTGCTTAGGCGCGGTGATTCGCGGTGAAACCTCGCACGACGAACATATCAATCGGGCCGTCAGCATCGGACTGGGAGAAGCGGGGCTACGCTCGGGCGTTCCCGTCTTGTTTGGCGTGCTCACCTGCGATACGCTCGAACAGGCGATCCATCGCTCGGGCGGCAACGTAGGCAACAAGGGAAGCGAGTGTGCGTTGGCTGCGTTGGAAATGGTCAACCTGCTTACCAAGTTAGCCTGAAGAGGAGTATTCCGCATGGCCCGTCGGACCCGAGCACGCGAAGTCGCGCTGCAAGTTCTGTATCAGGACGATCTGAATCCGCAGCACAACCCGGCGGACGACGAAGGGTTCGTGCGTAATCGGCTGCAAGCCGCGGAGCTCATCGAATTCTGCAATTCCTTGGTGGCCGGCGTGCGCCGCAATCGTCAGGAACTCGATCAGGTGCTCGCTCAAACGGCCGACCACTGGAGCTTGGAACGCATGGCCGCGACCGACCGCAACGTGCTGCGACTGGGCGCCTTCGAGATTCTCCACGCCGATACGCCCGACCGGGTCGCCATCAACGAAGCCGTTGAATTGGCCAAACGGTTCGGCAGCAAGCAATCGGCTCAGTTCGTCAACGGCATTCTCGACCGGTTGCTCGTCGGTCATGAGAAAACGTAGCCCGCCGCGCCCAACGTCCACGACGTTGCCATTTCCGCTCGGATTTCAATCCTCCGTTCATTCTTCTTGCA
>JAYVCO010000161.1:0-9671 GCA_043749935.1 Planctomycetia bacterium | reverse complement strand
GGGGTCAAGCAACTCTACACCGCGCGAGTCGATGTGCAACCAGCCAGGGTTGCCTTTTTGCCACATTGTGAAAAAACACCTTGTGTACGTCGAAAAGATGCTACATTTTACGTAACTTCCGCTCAGCGAGGCGTGGACCGTAATACTCTGATAATCGCAAGAACGACAACATCCCGCGCGGCTACCAAAATTCGCACCATGCACACACATTCTCTCTCTCTCCGCAAGTCGTTCGAGCTTGTTTCGGCACTTTGCGTCATCCTCTTTGCACGTACCACCATCTACGCTGACACACCGGTCCAAGTGGCGGAGGTGTCAACTTGCACTCTTCCACAACCTCGAACGCAAGATGAACTGTGGTTGGTCAGTTGCCGTGGGCTGAGTTGCAGCAATGTCGAACAACAGGTCGGCAAACTCAGCTACTGGCGGTACGTTCGCAAGGACGGTTGGGTCAAGTCAACTCTGCCCGAGCAGTTGGCGACCGACGACCCGAACGTGATCACGACGGTTTTCGTCCATGGCAATCGAATCTCCTGGGCCGACGCTTTCTGCAAGGGCTGGAGGGCCTATTGGACCCTGGTGCGGTGCGCCGACGAGCGCCCGATTCGATTTGTTATTTGGTCTTGGCCCAGCGAATCGTTGCAGGGTCTGATCAACGACGCGCGAACCAAAGCCTGTCGCACGGATCCGGCGGGATACTACTTGGGCTGGTATTTGGATCAACTAAGTCCCGAGACGCCCGTAAGCCTCTGGGCACATAGCTTTGGCGCGAGGATTGCTACCGGCGCATTACATCTGCTGGGCGGCGGAGCAGTTGCCGGAAATCAACTAGATCAGCGGCTGCACGCGACGCGGCAGCCGATGCAAGTGGTCTTGTTGGCGGCCGCGCTCGACAACGATTGGCTGATCCCAGGTCACTGCCACGGCAATGCCCTTTCGCAGGTCGCCTCGATGCTACTGGTAAACAATTGCAGCGACGCGCTATTGAAACGCTATCACGTCATTTATGGCCGTCGCTGTTGCGAGCAGGCACTGGGCTATACCGGACTGTCCAGTTGGTCGATGACACCCGAGGACTTGTCCAAGGTCAACCAAGTGGACGCCTCATATCACGTCGGCAAACGGCATCTTTTTGATTTGTACCTCAGTTCGCCGGACCTGGTCGGTCGCATGCGACCCGTGCTGATGTTTCAGCCCAGTATGAAGACACTGCGGGCGGCGCCCGAAGTTGTCGCCACGACGACTGGCGATTCGGAGATCTCGGAACCTTAACCGGCAAGTCGTGCCTGCGGGGCAAAAAACGCATGCGCCAGGTCAATTGGGCCGGAATTGCAGCCGTGACCGGCCTGTACCTGGTTTTTCTGATCATCGGCTGGAAGGCCTCGAGACGACTCAAGACTGGCACCGCTGTCGAACTATTGACCGCAGGCCGGGCAATGCCTTTCTGGATGGCCACGCTCACGATGGCCGCCACCTGGATCGACGGGGGCTATTTGCTCGGAACCGCCGAAGGCGTTTTCTCCAGTTTGGCCTCGGGTTGGCAAGGCGGCGTCTGTTTTGGGTTGAGCCTGGTCCTGGGCGGCCTGATCTTTGCTCGCCGAATGCGTCAACTCGAATTCGTTACTTTGGTCGATCCGTTGGCCGCGCGATTCGGCCGCCATTGGGCCCTCGTGCTGTCGCTGCCTGCCGTGTTCGGCGAATTATTCTGGAGCGCCGAATTGCTCGTGGCAATCGGTGCAGCGTGCGGGGTAATTCTGGGCATTGATTTGGGACCTGCAATTCTTATTTCCGCGGCCGTCGTCACCTGCTACACCGTATTGGGTGGCATGTGGAGCGTCGGCTATACCGACACCTTCCAGTTCATGTTGATCCCTCTTGGGTTATTCTTGGCATTGCCATTCGCGCTGCACGCGGTTGGCGGGCTCGACGCTTGTTGGAATTACTATGTGCAGCAGAAAGGCACCGCGGCGCAGCTCTTTCCGCCGATAATTGTCCAGGGATATTGGAGCGCGCCCCGAATCGTCGGCTGGTGGGACTTATCGATCATGCTCATCTTGGGCGGCATTCCTTGGAATTGCTATTTTCAACGGATTCAAGCTTGCCAATCGCCGACAAAGGCCCAGTGGCATTCGGTCGTGGCCGGTTTGATCACGATCGGCATGACGATTCCGCCACTGCTGCTTGGTCTGGCCGCGTTCGGCTATGACGGTTGGACGGCCGAAGCGAGAGAGCAGTTGCGCGAGACGCCGAGCATGGCTTTGCCGCTGTTGCTTGAACAGGCACTGCCACCGATCGTGGCGGTCATTGGATTGACGGCGATCGTGGGCGCCGTCACTTCGAGTTTCAGCGCCTCGATTCTTTCGGCAGGCTCCATGGTCAGTTGGAATCTGCTGCGCAGTGTTTTGGCGCCCGACATTTCGACGGCCCGGCTGCGGTGGGCGATCCGCCTTTCGATCGTGGTGTTGGGCGGGTTGGCGGCCGTGATGGCCTTGCGCGTGCAAAGCGTGCAGCAACTTTGGTTTTTCACCAGCGATCTGGTGTTCGTGTTGCTGTTTCCACAATTGGTCTATGCCTTGTTCGATTCTCGCGCGAATCGCACTGGCTCGATCGTCGCATTCACTGTCTCGCTGATTCTGCGACTGGGCGGGGGCGAGCCACTTTTGGCTCTGCCCTCGCTCATTCCCTACACGGAGCTCTTCAGCGACGTCTTGCCGGGCAACGCACAGATCTGGCTCGATTCGCGGGGGGATGCTACCTTGTTTCCGGTGCGCACCTTTTCGGCACTGGCTGGGTTCGTGCTATTGCCCCTGATTTCCCGGTTGACGGCTCGTTGGGACCCACCCCGGCCGCTTTGCCGACGACCGTCGTACCCCTAGAGGCGTGGCGTGACAGAGCGGCGACCCGACGATGTGCAATCTTCACCGCTGGAACGATCCTTGGCATGGATCGCGCATCTTTACACGTCGCTCGGCTTGCTGCTGGCCGTTGGAATGACCGTTTGCATTTTTCGCGGCAATGCTGAGGGCTTTCGTGACGCATTCGCCTACATGCTCCTCGCGTGCCTGGTCGATGCGACGGACGGCACGTTTGCGCGGCGCGTGCGCGCCCGGCAGATACTGCCGAATTTCGATGGGGCCAAGTTGGACGACCTGATTGATTTTCTCACGTTCACGTTCATTCCGTTGCTGCTCGTGTGGCGTGCAAACCTGTTGCCGAGCGGTGCGGAATGGGTGCTCGTGCTGGCACTCGTGGCCAGCGCCTATGGCTTTTGTCAGGTCCCCGCCAAGACGACCGATGGCTACTTCGTCGGCTTTCCGTCGTACTGGAATATCGTGGCGTTCTATCTGTACGCGCTCGAGATCCCCGGTTGGGCCGCGGCGGCCATCATCTTCGCGCTCGCCGTGTTGACGTTTGTGCCTAGCTACTACATGTATCCGAGTCGCGGAGCCACGCTCAGCCGGTTGACCAATTTCTTGGGCGGCGTGTGGGTCGTGCTGTTGGTGTGGATTCTATGGTCGCTCCCCGCGAGTGAGCCTGCACTCGATGCATTGGCGGTCCAACCGGCCAACCCATTGATTCTCATCTCGCTCTTTTATCCGATCTACTACCTGGTCGTTTCGTGGAGCATCACCCTGCATCGTTGGAGCCGGGCTTATGCCAAGCGGCGAGGGGTCGTGGTCTAGCGGGCTTTCAGTTGATCCCAAGTTTGCGATCGCTTGAGCTTCGTGAGCTGCTGTTCGGCCGATTCGATGGCCTCGATCAGCGCATCGATGGCCACCGACCTGGCCTCCTCGAACGTGCCGAACTCGCTGGCGTTTCCGGCACTTGGCTTCTGTTGCGAGATTACAGCCTGCACCGCAGGCGCGCAAACATAAAAGGCGGATGTCCGTTTGGCGGTCGCCTTCACGCGAGTTTGTTTAGCCGCTGCCGCAACAGGTTTCTTGGCTTTCTTCTTAGGCGGACTGCTTTTCTCAGGCATTTTTGACTCCGATTGCATCCTCGTTTGTTGTCTTGCGAAAACTAGTGGCGGGCGATTCATTTCGAATCACGGCAACGGTTTTTCCGCCAACAATACTTCGATCTGTTGCCGCATGAATTTCTCGCCCTCGGTCCCCTGCCAGTTCATTTCTCCGTACCACCAATAGCGTACTCGACCCTTTTTGTCGACCAGATAAACACTCGGCCACATCGAATTCGCCCACGCGGACCAATTCTGGGCGTCGTGGTCGACCGCGACTGGGTAGTTTATCGCGTTTTCGGCGACTTTCTTCTGTAGCGCGGCGACATTTCGCTCGGCCTCGGTTTCGGGCGTGTGCATTCCCAAAACCACCAATCCCTTGGAAGCCAATTCGTCATGCCATTTCGTATAATGTGGCAGATTGTGGACGCAGTTGATGCAACCAAAGGCCCAAAAATGAAACGCCACGACCTTGCCGCGCAAATCCGCCAATTTCAGGGGAGGACTGTTGATCCACTCGTCGACCTGCTTCAGCTCTGGTGCCTGAAACGTCAATGGTCGCACAGCCGACAAGTCGTACGTCGTACCCACGAGCTCAGACAATCCATTTCGCTGCGACTTGGAGAGTAGTTTTTGGATCGATGCTCCCTCGCGCTTGCGCAACTCTTGTATCGATTTTTGGCGTGCGTCTGGCAAATCACTCGACACGGAGATCTTCTTGATATCCGTCTGAGTTTGCTCGATAACCTGTTCGATGTCGCGCAGTTGGTCCGTGGAAAGCCTGACCGCGCGAACGACGGCTTCGCTGGTAACTCCGGGCCAACCTTGTGCTTGCAATAAGAGTTGCTCGAGCCGGGTCGCTTGCGGAGGCTGCAAGATGGTCCTTAGCTCAGTACGCAGTGAACTGGCCGCTTCGGCCTTTTCGTCGGCGCCGGGGCCCACGTTCATATCGCGAAGTAGCCAAAACCGCGGCTCGATCTTGGCATACGCCGCCTGGACGGCTTGGACTTGACGCTCGTTGAGACTCAGATCCGCTTGCACGCGCGGATCGCAAATCAACTGCACGATCGGAGTCATGTCGAGCGTTTTTTTGCCGGGTGGCTTCGTATCGGACGTTTTCTTGTCCGATGCCGCAACGGAGCCGGTCCGGTCGCCAGTCGGTTTGCGTTTGCCAGGATTCTCACCTCCCGGACTATTCGCGGCACTCAACACGAAAATCGTGCAGGCAATCGCCAGCCGGCCAACCAAGCCTCGATCGTCGAACATACACGCCCCCTAGAGGTTAGGACTACTTCCCATTGTGAGAACTCAAAGGGCCAGGTCAATTGGCGCGGCTCGGCGGTACCCCCTGTCGCTGCTCTTGTACATCCACGCTCGTCTAGGCAATGGGAGCTTGCCGTCGAGACTCAGCTTCTGGGGGGTCGTTTCACTCCAGGAAAGTGGGCCATTTTCCTCCTAATCGGCAGGTTCGGCAGAAGCCATTCCTAACCGATAGCCGATACATTCCATACGCCGTCTATTTTTAGATGCAATTTTGCGCATCGCGGTTACGGGAATCGGCCTCGTGCCGGCAGAATCGGTGATTCCTGAGAGTCCGCCGGCCAGTCTCTATGCCATTAGCCACGTTCGATTTCGAACCGTGGAAATTCGGGTCAGCAAAGGAGTGCGGCATGGTTCGCTCCGCGAAATGGATGTCGTCAATGGCCATGGGGCTGTTGTTGATTTGGGAGGGACTTTCGGCCCAAGCCCGGCCGTTTCTTTCTTCTGAAGAACCAACACTCCTGGAAGCCGCGATCGTCGACGACCAAGTGGAATTGCTGCCAGAAGAAAATGTCGGTGACGAAATGCCCGCCGATTCGGAGGATACCGTCGAAATCGACTCCCGTTTGATCGAGCCGGCTAACGTCGACGATGACGAAACTCCCGGCGAAATGGAAGACTCCGACGACGTGGACTCCGACCAGCTTGACGACTCCGCAGAGCCAGAAACGGAAGTCATCAGAGAGCGCTATCCCGATGGTGCGGTGCGCATCGAGCGGGAGGTGACGCAGGACTCGCAAGGCAACTTCCTGAATCACGGACCTTGGCAAATGTGGGATCAGAGGGGCAATCTGTTGGCGCAAGGCGAATATCGCTATGGGAATCGCACGGGCACCTGGCTCCGTTGGTACCGCAGTCCCAGCGAAAGTGAACTGCTCACGAAGATGCCCTACCAGCAGTTCAAGCTTCCCGTTATTTCGCAGGCCACGTTCAAAAACGATCAACTCGACGGCGCCTGGACGATTTGGGACGGCAGGAAAAATAAGATTAGCCAGTGGGAGTTCATCGAAGGTCGCCGCGACGGCACCTCGGTTTGGTGGTTCGCCAACGGCAAGAAAATGCGAGAAGTGTTCTACCGAGACGGCGAAATCGACGGTCAACTGCTCGAATGGGCCATCGACGGAGCGCCAGTCTTGAAAGTCACCTATCAAGCCGGCCGCAAACTGATGGCCAAAGCTACCAAGTACCCCAACGGAGACAAGAAATCCGAAGGCATGTACTTGTTCGCCAAAGAGATCGAACAAACGCCAGATGATTGGTGGAACGCAAAACTCCAAACGCTGAGCAAAACCGGCAATGACGAAAAGCACGGCTCTTGGACCTCTTGGCACTCGAACCATCAAACTCAGATCGAAGGCACCTACGAGCACGACCTGCAAGTCGGGCTGTTCACCTGGTGGCACTCCAACGGTCAGAAAGCCTTGGAGGGCCGGTTCGACATGGGTAAGCAAGACGGAAGCTGGACGTGGTGGTATGCCAACGGACAAAAGTCCATTCGCGGCGAGTATGCACACGGAAACCCGACCGGCCGCTGGACCTGGTGGAAGGAAGACGGCAAAGTTGCCCAATCGGCTGATTTGTCGCATTCCGAAGGCGTGGTCGTGGACACACCGAGCATGGTCGACCCCAACTCACATCCACAGGCCGTCAAGCCACAATCTCGTCCGCAGCCCAAACGCTAAGCCAACGGCATTTCAATCGAATGCGCGGAACAGCCACCTTAGGGTGGCTTTTTTGTTGCCGTTCCAAGGGTGTGCGGGCCAAAAACTTACGCTCGCTGCACGCCGCATAGCCGCAAGCCGCCGAGAAAACGACGGCTTCTAAGAGCTCCACACGGGTCGTCAACTGGGAAAATGTTGATATAGTATTTGCCAGACGAACCCCCTCTACATTGCGGCACAACTTTGACCTTCGCTTATGGACAAGCAGCAAAGGGGGCTGCGAGTTGGTCATCAAAGCGCGATGGCTGGCCTTCATTGGACCGAAATTTCACTCGCACGCTCTCATGAGAAAGTCCTTTTACGCCCGCTTTGGCGTGCCAATTATCGTCGTTGTCGCGATCATGTTCCCGATCACGGTTTGGGCCGCGATTCTGGCCTTGGCTAGCAATCGAAACGACGTGAAGGAATGGCTGCCCGAATCCTTTCAAGCAACCCAGGACTATCAGGAGTTTCAGCGGCACTTTGGTAACGAGACATTCGTACTGGTGAGTTGGGATGACTGTACGCTGGATAACGAGCGAGTAGACAAGTTTGCCGCCCTGCTCTCTCCCGCGGCTGACTCGAGTTCCGAGCATCATTACTTTCAACGAGTGATGACTGGGCGCAGTCTGGTCCAACAGTTGATGTCGCCGCCAGAAAACTTGCCGCGCGGCGAGGCTATCAAGCGGCTCAAGGGCTCGTTTGTGGGACCCGATGACCGACAAACCTGCGTGATTCTTACGCTGGCGGACGAAGGCAAGGAGAATATCCACTCGGCATTGGAATCGATCTACACCACGGCAACCCAAGAATTGGGCATTCCTCGCGAGAGTATTCGCATGGGCGGTCCGCCGGTCGACAACGACGCAATTGACGTCGAAGGCGAGCGGATGTTGCTCACCCTCATGCAACTCTCGGGCATCGTCGGCTTGGGACTGGCCTGGTGGTATTTGCGCGACGTGCGGCTGACGATCATGGTATTTGTCGGCGGCGTGTATAGCGCGGCCATCAGCCTGGCTTTGGTCTATGCCCTGGGCGGCCGCATCAATTCGGTGCTGCTGACGATGCCTTCGGTGGTGTACACGGCCGGTCTTTCGGCGGCGATTCATATCATCAATTACTATCGCCATGGGCGCGTGCAAGAAGGATTGTTCGGCGCGGCCGAACGGGGCGTCAAGGCCGCTTGGATTCCCTGCTCGTTGTCTGCTGGCACCACGGCATTGGGTTTGGTGTCGCTATGCAGTAGCGATCTGGTGCCGATCCGGAATTTCGGGTTTTACACTTCTCTAGGCGTAGCCATCACGCTTGGCTTCATGTTTCTCTATTTGCCGTCGGCATTGCAAATTTGGCCTCCCACGATGCATCGCGGCCAACACTCGCCCGAGGATCTCAGCGCCTTGGATCCACGACACCGGCGGCGCATGCGTTGGCTAGGCTCCAGGATCGTTGCCCGTCCGCTGCTGATTTGGACCGTATTCGTAGTTGTGGGAGGGCTTGCTGGCTCCGGACTGCACCGCGTAAAAACCACGATCAACTTGATGAGCCTGTTTTCGCCCGACGCCGAGATCATTCATTCCTATCGCTGGCTCGAAGACAAAATAGGCCCTCTGGTCCCGATGGAAGTCGTGCTGCGGCTGGACCAGCAAGAGACAACGCTGAGCTTCGTCGATCGACTGGCGCTGGTCGAGCGCGTCCAAACGGCGATCGAGACGATACCGAACGTTGGCAGCGCGATGTCGGCCGTAACATTTGCGCCCGACCTCTCTCCACCGAAGCGCACTGGCGGTTTGCGCCGTGTGTTGCTGAACGAAACGTCGTATCGCGCTCTTCTCAATAAGCGGCTGGCGGCACACCGCGACGATTTTGTCCGCGAGGAATATTTAGCCGACGACGCGGAAACCGATCAGGAACTTTGGCGCATCAGTCTGCGCGTCGCGGCTCTGGCCGACATCGACTACGGTGAGTTCATTCACGACATTCAAAACAAAGTCGAGCCGCTCGTCGAACATGAAAAGCAATCTGGGATCGAAGGAATCGCCGGCGTAACCTACACGGGCTTGACCCCCGTGGTTTACATGGCCGAGCGGGCCCTGCTCAATGGGTTGGTGGAAAGCTTTTTTGGCGCGTTCGTGATGATGGCCGTCGTCATGTCGATCGTATTTCGCGACATCCGCGCTGGGCTGTATACGATGTTACCCAACGTCTGGCCCGTGGCGGTCGTATTCGGCACGATGAGCTGGTTGGGCATCGCGCTGGATATTGGCACCATGATGACCGCCAGTGTGGCAATGGGCGTCTGCGTGGATGACACCGTGCACTATGCCAATTGGTTTCGGCGTGCCACTCGGATGGGGCTCAATCGCCACGACGCAGCCGTCTTGGCCTTTGAGAATTCAGCCGGGGCCATTTATCAAAGCACCGTGATCGTGGCTTTAGGCCTGGTCACGTTTGCGCTGAGCACTTTCATGCCCACCCGGCGGTTTGGATTGCTGATGTGCACGCTACTGGCCTTCGGCCTTGTTGCCGATCTGGTACTGACGCCGGCCATGGTCGCCGGGGCCATCGGCCGCTTCTTCACGCGCGGCTGTGGTCCCTCACCAATAAGGAATGAAGAAAACGATGAAGAGGAATCTTCGTCAGGGGATGAAGATCAAGACGTGTGTGCAGCCTGAATTGCGTGCAGTGGCGATGCG
>JAYVCO010000160.1:0-16702 GCA_043749935.1 Planctomycetia bacterium | reverse complement strand
TCGAAAGCGTCAGCCGCGTCCATTTGCATGCGGTAAGCCAACTCAAACGATTGAATACGCGATTCCAGTTGCGCTTCTCCGCCCCGGGCCTGGGCGTGCTGCTGGTTCAATCGTTCCAACAGGTCGAGCTGACGCCGCTGCTGATCGCGCGAAACGAACTTGTTGTTGATGTGTTCGATCAACTGTTCGACTTCGGTGAACTTGGTGTTGATGTACGTTCCTTGATGGACGCCGGGTAGAAACCCGGACTGCCAATTCTGCGATTCTTGAATCGGGTAGCCGCCCGGACACATGGCGATGAATCCCGGCAGATTCTGGTTTTCGCTCCCTAGTCCGTAAGTGAGCCACGAGCCCATGCTGGGTCGAATCAATCGGGCCTCGCCGCAGTTCATCAGCAGCAACGACGGCTCGTGGTTGGGCGAGTCGCCGTGCATCGAGCGAATCACCGCGATATCGTCGATGCTTTCGGCCGTGCGCGAAAAAAGCTCGCTGACTTCGATGCCGCTCTGCCCGTACTTCTGGAACTTGAAAGGCGAAGCATAGGCCGAGCCGGTCTTGCGTTCGGTCGGCAAATTGATCGGCAGCTCCTGGCCGTGCCGTCTGGTCAACTCCGGCTTGGGATCGAACGTGTCGACGTGCGACGGGCCACCATTCATGAACAGGTGGATGACGTGTTTTGCCTTGGCGGGAAAATGAGCGATTTTTGGCGACAGCGGATTGAGCGATTCCGCGGCGCGCGCCGAATTCAACGGGTCCGATCCGCCCAACAACTGCGTAAGCGCCAGCGATCCAAATCCCATGCCGGAGCGACGCAGCAAGTCGCGCCGAGAAATCAGCGTCGCGTGTTGTTCGCTTTGCAGATTGTTTTCCATGGCGGCAGGGCCCGCGTCTTTCTGGTGGTTAGTCGACAAACACGAATTCGTTGGACAGCAAGACGATATGTGCGTAGCGTTCCCAAGCACTCAGGCGAGGTTCGTCCTCAGGGACAGGATTGTTCTCGGCCGGCCGCGCTTCTTCAGCGGCCAGGAATGCCAGGCCCAATTCGAGCTCTGGGTCGCTCGGCAAACGGCTTAACGCCAACCGATAGAGTTGTGCAATCCGCAGTCGCGTGTCCGCGATTCCGCCCAACGAGTCGTGCGTGGCCAGGCTGCGCACCTGGTCTCGCAAAAACGGGCTGTTCATCATGTATAGCGCTTGCTGAGGCACGGTGGTGTTGAACCGCTGCGGGCTATGCGTGTCGGGGCCGGCGAAATCAAATGTGCGAAACAAGCTGGGCAGGTTCTGCCGATCGATCAGGCCATAGAGGGTCCGCCGTTTCGGCCAAGGGCTGCCCGTCAACTCGACCGCCGGGCCACCCAATGTCCGATCTAACTGGCCTGAGGCGGCCAACAGCGAATCGCGGATCGCCTCGAAGTCCAGCCGCTTGCGGTTCATTCGCCATAACAAGCGATTCTCGCTGTCTACCTGCCGGCACTCGGGCCGATCGAAACTCGTCTGTTGATACGTGGCGGAATTCAGGATCATGCGGTGCAAATGTTTGAGCGACCAATTCGACTCGATCAACGACGAGGCCAGATAGTCGAGCAATTCAGGGTGGCTGGGCGGCTGGCTGCGTACGCCAAAATCGCTGGGCGTGCGCACGAAACCGGCGTCGAAATAATACAGCCAAACGCGGTTTACGATCACGCGGGCCGTCAACGGGTTGTCGGGGCTGGCGATCGCCCGGGCCAGATCCAAGCGGCCGCTCCCCTGGCCGAATGGCTGGCGATTTTCGCCGGCTAGCACGGACAGAAACTGCCGCGGCACGGCCTCGCCTCGATTGCCCGCGTTGCCACGCACGAAAACGTGCGGCACGATCGGCTGCTCCGCATCGGCCAGCGTCATGAAATCGGCCGGTTCGGGCGGTTCCACCGAACTGGCCAGCACGCCGTAGAGCGAATAATAGTCTTTCGTCGGAATCGGATCGTACTTGTGATCGTGGCACCGAGCGCAGGTGACAGTCAGGCCCATCGTGCCGCGAGTCAGCACGTCCAACCGATCGTCGATGATGTCGTGCGGATTGTTCAGAAAGCGCCGCCCGACGGTCAGAAAACCCATCGCCGCCAGCGAACTGTTATCGTCACCATGCGGCAACCGATCGGCCGCGATCTGCTCGATCAGAAACTGATCGTAAGGCAGATCGTCGTTAAAGCTTTTGACTACCCAATCGCGATAGCGATAGGCGTTCGGATAGCTGCGATCCTGCGTGAATACATAGCCCTTCGTGTCGGCATAGCGGGCTACGTCCAGCCAGTGGCGGCCCCAACGCTCGCCATAGTGGGGCGACGTCAGCAATCGTTCGATGACTTTGTCGAAAGCGTTTGGCGCGGGATCCTGCACAAACCGCTCGGCCTCTTCAGCCGTTGGCGGAAGCCCAATCACGTCGTACGTGGCCCGGCGAATGAGCGTGTGCCTGTCGGCGGGCGACGACGGCGCAAGCTGCTGCTGTTCGAGTTTGTCCAGGACAAAGTGATCGAGTTCGGCGCGCGGCCAATCGCCGCGTATTACTTTGGGCACAGGCGGCTTCACAATCGGCTGAAAAGACCAGTGCGATTTCCAAGCGTCTGCCGGTTGCATGCGAGACTTTGCGGATCCAGCGTCTTTGGGAGCGGCGTCCTTGGGCCATGGCGCTCCCATTTTTACCCAGGTAGTCAGCGCCGCGATCGCCTCGTCCGGCAGTTTCCCGTCGGGCGGCATTTTAGGGTCGTTCGCATATCGCACTGCCTGAATCAACAGGCTATGTTCCGGATCGCCCGGCGCAATCACCGGCCCGCTATCGCTCCCCTCGAGCATGGCTGAGCGCGAGTCGAGCTGCAGGCCGCCTTGCTTTTTGTCGCCGTGACAGCTCAAGCAGTTTTGCGCGACCAAGGGGCGAATATGCTTTTCGAAAAACTCGATTCCTTCGGCCGCCGCGGCCTCGCTTGCTGCTTTGGACTCCTGGCCTTGAGCAGCAATGACCCAGAGCGATGGGCCGATGACTGCCACCAGCGGCAAGGCCAGGGCGGTTCGGATGCGCCGCGTAAGGTGACATTGCGTAAAGGAGGCCAAAAGCATGCGGAAAACCGGTTCGCCTTGCGAGGCTGTTCGGATTGTCGGGGCGGGCGGGGGCGTCGGTGGGCGTTTCGGGCCGTCGCCGGCTAGCGTGAAACGGCGCGACTTTTATTATAATCGCCAGATAGACTCGCGGCGAGCGAAGTCTTGGCCCTCCTCGCCGCAAATCCAACGAAATCCATCTCTTCATCTCTCCTTCGGGTGTGGAATTCTGATGCCCACGATTGCCGAAGTGCTGGCAGTAGGCGTCAAGTTGCAGTCGCTTTCCTCTCCGTCCCGGTTGAGCTAGAGTTCACACAGCAAGCCGCCGCCAATTTGGTTGGCGGCGGATTTCAGTGGTTTCTCGCCGGCAATTGTTTTCATGGCCACTCTTGACGAAGTCCTTGCCGCGGCCGCCCAATTCCACCAGCGGGGGAATTTTTCAGAAGCCGAGCGGCTTTATCGTGAAGCTCTCAAGTCCGATCCGCAGTCGGTGATGGCGATTGGCAACCTCGGTGCTTTGTTTCAGGTGCAAAAGCGATTTGATGAGGCGATCAAATGTTACCAGCGCGTGCTTGAGCTGCAACCCAACCACGCGCAGGCCCACTGCAATCTGGGCAGCATATACAAAGATGCGCAGCAGTACGATCGGGCCATCGAATGTTACCAGCTCGCACTCCAGGGCGATCCCGCGTTGCCCGAGGCCCACTTCAATCTGGGTGTGATTCGCCAGCAGCAGCGAGATCTGGCCGCGGCGGGTGAGTGCTACCGGCGCGCCATCTACGGAAAACCGGACTACGCCCAGGCCCACAATAACCTGGGCACGGTCTACCGCTTCGAAAACAAGCTGGCCCAAGCCATGCAGTGTTACGAAGCCGCGCTGCGCTGCCGGCCCGATTTTTCCGACGCGCATCGCAACCGGGCACTCCTCTGGCTGCTTTTGGGCGATTTCAGACAAGGCTGGCCCGAGTTCGAGTGGCGATTGAGAATCGCAGGCCAACAAAACTCCGCGTATCCGCAGCCCCGTTGGCAAGGCGAGCCAATGTCGGGCGGCACGGTTTTGCTGGTCGCGGAGCAAGGACTAGGCGATACGCTGCAATTCATCCGCTACGCGACGCTCGTAAAGCAGCAAAGCAAAGCGCGCGTGCTTGTGCAGTGCTCGCCCGCGCTGCACGAGATGCTGCGCGATGTGGCCGGCGTCGACCGGCTCGTCGCGCCCGGCCATGCCGAGGCGCCAGATGCCGAGAAGTTCGACGCATACGTGCCGCTGTTGAGTTTGCCTCGTGTTTTCGACACGCTGCTCGAAACGGTTCCGGCGGACGTGCCGTACTTGCATGCCGACAGCCAGCGCGTCCAGCATTGGCGGCAAGAACTGGCAAGTGATGGTATATTGAAAGTGGGCATTGGCTGGCAGGGCAATCCGGATTTCCCGGGCGATTACTATCGCTCGGTTCCACTCGAGCATTTTGTCCCGTTGGCCGACTGCCAAAACATAAGACTCTACAGTTTGCAAAAGGGGCCCGGCCACGAGCAGTTGGCCGACTGGGGCGAGCGGCTGTCGATTGCGGATCTTGGGGCAACGCTCGACGAAGGCACGGGCGCTTTCGTCGGTACCGCGGCCGTGATGATGAGCCTCGACCTGGTGATCACTTCCGACACGGCCATTGCACATCTGGCGGGCGCATTGGGCGTGCCCGTCTGGGTCGCGCTCTCCTGGGTGCCTGACTGGCGGTTCCTGCTGGATCGCGAGGACATGCCATGGTACCCGACGATGCGGCTGTTTCGGCAACAGCGATTTGGCGATTGGCGCGGCGTGTTCGCAAAAATCGCGGATCAATTGCGGTCCCTTTCGAAGGATCGCGCCGCTAAACTAGAGGATCAGGATTCCTAGCGATCGATTTGCCCGATCATCTGTCTTTTCCCGTCGCGTTTGGTTCGCATGGTTAGCATCTCGGAAGCCCTGCAGGCAGCCGTCAAGTTTCACCAGGTCGGAAAGCTCGCCGAGGCCGAGCGGCTGTATCGGGAGATTCTCGAATCCAACGCGCGACACGCCGACGCCTGGCATTTGCTGGGTCTCATCGCCTATCAAAAGAGCGATTGGACCACGGCCGAAGAGTACATCGCGCGGGCCATCCAATTAGACGGTTCCCAGCCCAGCTTTCACAACCACCTGGCCGAAGTCTATCGGTCCGCCGGGAACCCCGCCAAGGCCGAGGCCTGTTGCCGCGACGCCTTGAAGCTGAAACCCGATTTCGCGTTGGCGCATAACACCCTGGGCATTGTGCTTAACGAACAAGGTCGAACTGAGCAGGCCATCGCGTGCTTCGAAAATGCCATCGCAGCACAGCACGACTTTGCGCAAGCTCATTGCAATTTGGGCGCGGCGTTGCAAATGCGCGGAGACAACTCCGAAGCTATTGCCTGCTTTCGCCGGGCCATCCAGTTCCTTCCAGGCTACGCCGCCGCCCACAGTTTTCTCGGAAGCGCATTGCAGCAACAAGGAAGCATCGACGAAGCCTTGACCGCGTATCGCCAGGCGCTCGCCTTCGATCCTCGCTTAGCGCAGGCCGAAAAAAACATGGGCGCGCTGCTGCAATCGCAGGTGAAGTTGGACGAAGCGCGGGCTTGCTATGAGCGTGCGTTGGCCCTTCAACCCAACGATGCCGAGGCGCTCTGTAATCTGGGGAGCATTTTCAAGGAACAAGGGCAAAACCAGCGCGCGAATGAATATTATCTGCGCGCCATTCAACTCAATCCGGCTCTGGCCGAAGCCCACTTCAACCAGGGCGTGATCTACCAGCAGCAACGCGAACTCGCGGCGGCCGCCGACTGTTACGAGCGCGCGATCCGCCATAAGGCAGACTATCCGCAGGCCCACAACAACCTGGGAGCCATTCGCCGTCAACAAGGCGACCTGGCCGCCGCGATCCAGTGCTTTCACCAGGCACTCGAGCTCAAGCCGAACTTCGCCGAAGCGCTCAATAATCTGGGTAACACTTTCAAGATCCAGGGCCGGCACGCGGAATCGGCGGTCTGTTATCAACAGGCGTTACGGATCAATCCCGAGTTTGCCCAGGTTCATTACAACCACGCACTGGCGCAATTGGCCGCGGGCGAGTTCGCGACTGGATGGCCCGAATATGAATGGCGCTGGCGGTGTCCTGATTTTCCCCAGGCCCCGTTCTCTCAACCGTTGTGGGGTGGCTCTCCCCTCGACTCGCGCACTCTCCTTGTTCATGCCGAACAGGGACTGGGCGACACTCTGCAATTTGCCCGCTACGTGCCGCTGCTAAAAAAGTTCGGCGGTCGTGTGTATTTCGAAGTTCACCCGCCGCTGGCTCCGCTGTTTGCTCAATCGGGTTTTGTAGATCTGGTTCCGAAAGGCGATAAGTTACCGCGGTTCGACGTCCACATTCCGCTGATGAGTTTGCCCCTTGTGTTTGCCACCGCGCTCGAAACGATTCCGGCCAGCGTGCCCTACCTTGTTGCGGAGCCAAAACTCGTTGAACATTGGCGCGACGTCTTGAATCGCTTTGCGGGCATGAAAGTGGGCCTCGCCTGGCAAGGAAGCAAGACCTACGCAAACGACCGATTTCGCTCGATCCCGCTCACTCATTTTGCTCCGCTGGCCCAATCGGGAATAGACCTGATCAGTTTGCAAAAGGGCCCGGGCAGCGAACAATTGGCCGACCTCAAAGAGACGTTTCGTGTCCACGACTTGGGCGATTTCGACAGCGAACATGGCGCGTTCATGGACACCGCGGCCATTCTGCGGAATTTAGATCTGCTGGTGACCAGCGATTCGGCAATCGCGCATCTGGCCGGCGCTCTGGGGATCAAGACCTGGCTGGCGCTGCCGTTGGCTCCTGATTGGCGGTGGATGTTCGAGCGGGAGGATTGTCCTTGGTATCCAACCATGCGGCTCTTCCGCCAGACCAGCCTCGACGATTGGTCGGGGGTGTTTGCTCGCATCGCCGTCGAACAAGCGCAAGAGCTCGTCAAGTCTCGCCAGCGGTGAGAAGGGCCAGCAGGAATACATGCGCTGGAAGCTGAGTTGCTAGTGGGTTTTTGCGTTCTGGCGCTACCAACTGGCAAGCGGGGTTTGCAGGCCGCCCTTGATCCATAAAAACCTACCGTGGATGCCGAGCGAATTTTCGCCGAGAAGTTCCAAGATTAGCTCGAGCGCCTTTTGGGGGTCGTCGCCACCGGTCTTGGCGACGAACGCAGCCCAGTCGCGGTGGCTCTCTCCGGCCGCCCCGGCAGAGAGGGACTCGTCGCGAATGGCGGCCCACATTTCGGTTTTCACTTCGCCGGGATGGATCACGTTAGCCGTCACCTGCGTGCCAGCCAACTCGGCGGCCAGATGACGCGTGAACTGGTTGAGGGCCACCTTGCTGGTGCCATACGCACTATTGAGCGGGCCCGGAGGGTGCAGTGACGCCGCCGAACTGAAATTGATGATCCGTCCCCAACCGAGCTCGATCATTCCACCGACAAACGCCCGGCAGGTCAAATAGGGTCCAACGGTGTTGATCATTAGCGTTTCGATCCACCGCTTTGGATCGCTCGCGCCCACCATTTGAATGGGACCGAAAACTCCAGCCGCATTGATCAGGATTTGCGGCGGCGCGAGTTCTTGCTCGACGCGAGCTTTGAGGTTTTCAACCGCTTCGATTCGCGAAACGTCGCAGGGCAATGCCACGGCCGCGCCGCCGAACTCACGAATCGCGCGGGCCGTTTCCGCGATCGGTCCTTCTTGCCGACCGACAAGCGCCAGCCGCGCGCCACACTTGGCCAGGCCGATCGCAACGTGGCGCCCCAATCCGCTGCCAGCGCCGGTGACCAGTGCCGTCTTTCCTGTCAGATCGAGCGTCATGAGTTCTCAAAGCGACGATGCAACGGGTGCCTCACTTCCTTTTTTTCTTACCGACGGGCTTTTTTACAGCTTTCTGTTTCAAGGCCGGTCGCTTCGCGGCTTTCTTCTTCACGGCTTTCTTAGCAGTCTTCTTCTTGCCGCCGCGCATCGTCGTAGCGACCGGTTTTGCTTTCATGGCGGCCTTTTTCGGGACTGCCCGTTTCTTCCTAGCTCCCGATTTCTTTGCTTTGACTCGCGCCCCGCTCCTCGTCTCGCCGGCTTTACTTGCCGGCTCGGCGACCGCGAGAATAGCGGCGGGCGATTGTCCGTTGCCACCGGTCGTGACGTGAAAGATCTCGATCAAGTCGTGCGACTCGACAATCCCGTCGTCGCGCATGTTCATTAGCGGCTGCATCAGCTCTGCCCATCGCTTGTGGATTTCCGAGGTCCACAGCCGGTCCCAGGCCGCTTCGTCGGCAATCTCGGAAACCAGAAACAGATCATCATCGCGCTGGAACGTAGTGATCGAGGCGATGCCCGCTCGCTCGATCTCGTCGACAAGCTCGGGCCAAATATTGTCGTGGTGCTGTTTGTACTCGACCAAGGCATTGGGCTTGAGTCGCATGGTGAAGGCGCGGCGAGTCATGGCTGTGGGCTCCTGCAAACTTTTCTTTGGGGGGCAGAAGAATACGTTGCATCCGCTCGCCGATTTTAGCCCCCTTTCGGCAACTCGCAATCATGGTTTCCACGGTCCCACCGCAATTTTTTTCGGTTTTTCCGCTGCCTGCGCCCATTCCGGGTGTGCTATAAATTCCGAGCTTCGAGGTCGACGTCCCACCAGAGACTTTCCATGAAAACTGCCGCCATCCGAAAACTTCGCGAAAAACTGGCCCTGTCACAGTCGGTCTATGGCCTGTGGGTCACGCTGGAATCGGCCAGCATCTCGGAAATGGGCGTGGCTCTGGGGCTCGATTGGATCGTCATCGACGCCGAGCATGGCCATTTGGATTGGAGCGATATTCTCGCACACATCCGCACCGCCGTCCGCAGCGACACGGTCGTCCTGGTGCGCGTGGCGGAATTGAATCTGGGTCTGATCAAACGCGCGTTGGATATTGGCGCCGACGGTGTCGTCGTCCCTTGGGTCGAGTCGGTCGATCAACTCCGCCAGGCGGTGAGCTTCGCTCATTACCCGCCGGACGGAGTACGCGGCATCGGAGCCGAACGGGCCACCTGCTGGGGCCGCTGCTTCACGGCCCACGTCGAGGATGCCAACGAGCATGTGCTGGTTGTGCCGATCATCGAAACCGTCACAGCCGGAAAAAACATCGAACAGCTTTGCCGGATCGACGGCGTCGAGGCGTTCTTCATTGGCCCCGCCGACTACTCGTCCACCGCCGGTTATCCCGGCCAGTGGGAAGGTCCGGGCGTGGCCGAACAACTGCTGGCCATCAAAGACACGATCCGCCGGCACGGCAAACATTGCGGCGTGGTCGCCACGAGCAACGAAAATCTTATCCAGCGCCGCGAGCAAGGCTTTTCGCTGCTGGCCGTGGGCCTCGATGGTGGATTGCTGTTGCGCAGTTTGTCGGGCGCGCTCGATGCGGTGGGACTCGAGCGACAACTCTCGCCCGATTTCCTGCCGGACCGGCTTCCCGCGTCGGCTGCAAAATCTCCGCCGCTGGCCGCGCGGCCGAAAGGTTTTGCTCCGGATCGTCCCGAAGTGATCAACGTAAGATCCCAAGCGCGGCGCGTGGAGCTGGAACGGGGCGTCATTTTTCAGCCCCTGGTGGGCACCCACAACAACGCGCGCAACCTGACCACCGGCATCGTCAATTTCATGCCCAGCGCCGCCTTACCCTATCACACGCACCCGCATGGCGAGGCGATCACCCTGCTCTCGGGCGAAGCGGCCGTCGAAATCGAAGGACGCCGCTACGCGCTGGCACCGCTGGACAATGTTTACATTCCCGCCGGGCTCGCACACGCCGCGTTGAACGCTTCTTCCAGCCGGCCCGCGCTTTTTCATATTGCCATGAACAGCCACGATCCGCAGCGGACTTTGATTGAGCCGCATTTCAGCCAGCGCCTGATGGGAAACGGCGAAACGGGCCGCGAGGGAGCGGAGCGTGTCAGCCGGCACGCCACGACGCCCTGGTACGAGCCCGCGCCTGGTGCCCGCTTTCAGGATTATTTCAATCGCGATTTGGGGAGCACTGGCATGAGTGGCGGCTATGGCGTTTTCGAGCCGGGCGGACGACTGCTCTGTCATTTGCACGACTTCGACGAGTCGATCACGATTGTCGAAGGGACCGCGACTTGCGTGGTAGAAGGGCGCGAATACTTGCTCTCCGATTGCGCCACCGCGCTCGCGCCGCGCGGCCGTTGCCACTATTTCATCAACCAATCGAAAGCCCCGATGGCCATGATCTGGGTCTATGCCGGCGATCTCCCCCAGCGGCTGGTGCTCGCCGAAAAGTGTTGTACACTCGGTGGCTGCGAGTAGCCGAGCGAAAAACGGAATGTCAAAATGTCCCCATTTTTTCGCAGGGAGTTGATGACACGAGTGACCGGTTTTTGGTCATTGTGGACCAAAGGTCCAACCTGTAATAGCCATGGGAAACGCCCATGGTTAATTGTTGCCAAATCTATTATCCAAAGCCCAACGGGACGCGCTGAAGGCGCGCCCCGTTGGGGCTTAACAAAAATTCTAGGTGTCGACGGTCCCAGGGGCTAAAGCGCCCCTGGCTGTTGCAGGTTGGGCCTTTGGCCCACATTTGTATTTGATGTCTGAATGTAGCCGACAGCTCCCGCCCGTTCAGCGAGATTTGATTCCCATGTCCACGACCGAACGAGTGTTTCGCGTTGCCTTCACCGGCGACTTCTATCGGCCCGACGGCACGCCATTGTATCGCGAGTTTGGCCTGGGCGTCTTGGACGCCCAGCCGGGCATTCAGTACCACGCCTTTCGCGAGAACCTGCGCGAGATCGACCCGGCGCAGATTGGCGACGCGCAGGGCGTGATCGTGCTGGGCCCGCGAGTCACGGCCCACAGCGTTTCCAACAGCGAGAACCTGTTGGCGTTCGGCCGCTTCGGCGTCGGTTACGATTCGGTCAACGTCGAAGCCTGTACGGCGGCCGATGTGGCGTTGATCACCGCCGTCGGAGCGGTGGATCGCTCGGTTGCCGAAGCCACGCTGGGCTGGATGTTGGCGCTCACGCACCACGTGCGTACGAAAGATCGTTTGCTGCGCGAAGGCCGTTGGCAGGAGCGCACCGGCTATATGGGGCGTGAACTGCGCGGCCGCACGCTGGGCGTCGTTGGCATGGGGGGCATTGGCCGGGCACTGGTCGAATTGCTCGCCGGCTTCGGCATGAACCCTCCTTTGGCGTTCGACCCCTACCTCGATCCCCACGTGGCCGATCGTTTGGGGGTCGAGCTGGTGCCGCTCGATACGCTCATGTCGCAGGCCGATTTTGTCTCGATCCACTGCCCGCTCAGCGATAAGACCCGCAACCTGGTCGGGGCCAAGGAGCTGGCGCTGATGAAGCCCGACGCCTATCTGCTCAACACGGCCCGGGGCGGAATCGTGGACGAAGACGCGCTATACGCTGTCCTGAAGGACCGTCGAATCGCTGGTGCGGCCCTCGATTGCTTCGTCGGCGAGCCGATCACCACGCCGCATCGGTTTGGCGAATTCGAGCAGGTGCTGCTGGCCCCCCATTCGATCGCCTGGACCGACGAAATGTTCCGCGACATTGGCAACACGGTCTGCCGGGCCATGGTCGAGTTAGCCCTGGGCCACCGTCCCAAGGGCGTGGTCAACGCCGCGGTCTTGGAACGCTCGGGCTTTCAACAGAAATGGGCCCGCTTGCAGTTGAGCGGAACCGAGACGAGCGAGTCCCCTCGCCAGTAAACTCCTCGCCATCGATAGACTCGCCCGCAGTCAAAAGTAACCGGCCAGATTGTCGGTAAAAAGCTTGCGGTTTGTTTGGACACAGCCAACAATCAAGACCTTACCGAGAGGGCACGAAGGGATCGGCATTCAGGCCAGCGCGGTAGCAAGCGCTCGAGCCAGCCGAAATCGACTCTCCATCTGTCTTCAACTGACAAAACCATTTTGGCGCAAAGGGCGTGTGCATGACCAAGGGAAAGATCTGGTTCGCGCTGGTCGTTTTATTCTCAATCAATCTATTGAACTTCTACGACCGTCTGATTCCGGGCGCCGTCGGAACCAAGATCAGTGAAGAATTTGGTTTGAGCGACACCGATCTAGGAATGCTGGCAACCGCGTTCATCATCCTCTATGCCCTGATCGGCGTGCCATTGGGCCGCTGGGCCGACAAGTCGAAGCGGACCAGGATCCTTACCATCGGCGTGACGAGCTGGAGCGTTCTCACCGCGGCCTCTGGTCTTGCGGGCAACTTCTGGCAGTTGGTCTGCTTGCGATTGAGCGTCGGCGTGGGCGAGGCGTCGTGCGCCCCGGCCGCCAATTCTCTCATCGGAGACTTATTTCCCGCCAAGACGCGCGCTCGCGCGCTGTCGCTGTTCATGCTCGGTCTGCCGATCGGCAACGCCCTGGCCTACATCTTCAGTGGCATGTTGGCTAAAGCATTCGAAGACACCGTTGTTTACGGCCACAAGATTGGCTGGCGGGCCGCGTTTTTCGTCGCACTGATACCGGGCGTGCTGTGCGGTATCGGCGCGCTGTTCATCAAAGAACCCGAACGAGGAGCCACGGAAGTCCACGACATCGGCGGCCAAAAACGTCCGGGCAATCCTTATCTGCTCGTGCTCTCGATACCCACCATGCTTTGGTTGATCCCCTCTGGCGCGCTTCACAATTTCAGCATGTATGCCATTGGTTCGTTCTTGGCGCCGTTCATGGAACGCGTGCATGAAACTGACGTGGCCAAATCGGGTTATATTTCGAGTTTCATCTACGGCTTTGCCGGCATTCCGGGCATGTTGTTGGGCGGGTTGTTGGGTGACGCGATCTTTCGCCGGCGACGCAATGGCCGATTGCTCGTCGCGTCCACGGCACTGGCGATCTCGGTTCCGTGCTTCTTTTTCGCGATTCCGATGGCGCATTGGTTTGCGTTCAGCTTTCTGTTCGGCCTCGGTTGCGCCTGCATGTATGTCTATTACGCCACGGTGTATTCCACGATCCAGGACGTCATCGAGCCCTCGCTGCGTGGCACGGCGATGGCCATTTATTTTTGCTTCATGTATCTCATCGGCGGGGCCTTTGGACCGCCGATCACAGGCATACTGAGCGATTACTTCACGGACCGCGCCGCGGTTGTTGCGGGCGTGAGCTTCGAGGGCCTCGACGCGGCGAAGGACAAAGTCGAGCTACAGAAGCTACGCAAACCTCATCGCGGCCCGGGACTACAATCCGCGATGTACGTTCTGCCGCTTGTCTCGCTGCTCTTGGCGATCACCCTGTTCGGCGCCAGCCGCACCGTTGGTCGCGATTCCGAAAAACTCCAGAAATGGATGCGCGCTTCCGCCGAAGCGGAGCCACCAAAGCCGAAGCTGGAGAAGGTGGTTACGTAAAAGGGCACTTGCGCCTTCCAATTCTCTTCAATGCTTGGCGCAAGCATCGTCGCCCCTTATCATATACGCGCATGTTGATGGGAAGCGTTGCGGCGGCAAACCGATTCTGTCACGCCTCTAGCTACCCTGCTCGAATGCACTGTTCGTAGCCTCGGTTGCATAAAGTCCTGCCTATTTAACATCCCGACCACTTGGGTCGGGTGTTTGTGCCTGCCTGAAGTCATGCGCCCGAATAGACGCGGCGGCCGAGTCGTGCTCGGTTGTTTGCGCAAAGAGTTGGATGACGGCGACCGTTCCCGAGTGCACTCTTGGAGATTCTCCATGCCTCGACACGTGGCGGAAAGCACCTGGCGAGCCGGGTTTGCCTGGGCCGCCGCCCTATTGGGGTTGGCTTTGTTGGTGCCTCGGGCTTTTTCCGCCGAAGACTCGCTGCACGAGCGGATCGATGCGGCGATCGAGAGCACAAGCCTCGGTCCGGTTGCTCCGCTGGCCTCCGATGCCGATTTTCTTCGCCGGGTCTACCTCGATTTGAACGGCACGATTCCCCCGGCCTCGGTCGCCCGGACGTTCTTGGACGATCCGGCTCCAAACAAGCGCGAGACGCTAGTCGACCGGCTACTGGCCCAGCCGCAATTTGCCCGCCACATGCAGCGGGCGTTCGACGTGATGCTGCTCGAGCGGCGGCCCGAGAAGGGAGTTCCGGCGGCAGACTGGCAGGAATACTTGCGCAAGAGTTTCGAGGACAACAAGCCGTTGGATCAACTGGCCCGTGAGGTGCTCTCGGCCGATGGAGTTGACCCGAGCATGCGGCCGGCGGCCAAGTTCTATCTCGATCGCGAGGGGGATGCGAACTTGCTGGCGCGCGACATCGGCCGGTTGTTTTTCGGTCGCGACATGCAGTGTGCCCAGTGCCACGATCATCCGCTGATCGAGGATTATTTGCAGGCCGACTATTACGGACTGATGGCGTTCGTCAACCGCGGCGTGCTGTTCACGGACAAGGAGAAGAAGATTTTTTACGCCGAGAAGGCCGATGGCGAGGCCAACTATAAATCGGTGTTTACCGGCGAGGCTCGCGATCACGTGGTGCCCAAGCTGCCGCAGGGCGTCCCGGTCAGCGAGCCGCAATTGACGAAAGAGGAACAATACGTCGTCGCGCCGACCAAGGAGGTGCGGCCGGTGCCCAAGTACAGCCGCCGCGCGCAATTGGCGGCGTTGGCCACAAGCGGCACGAGCGCCGCGTTCAATCGCAATTGGGCCAACCGGCTCTGGGCGCAGATGATGGGCCGAGGGCTGGCGCACCCGCTCGACGTGCAGCACAGCGCCAATCCCAGCGTGCAATCGCAACTTTTGTCGCTACTAGCCGATGAACTGGTGAAGATGAAGTTCGACGCCAAGGCTTTCTTGCGCGAGTTGGCTCTCACGCGGGCCTATCAGCGATCGAGCGAAGTCGCCGCTGCTTCCGAATTGAAGCTCGATCCGGCGGCCAGCTCGCCCCTGCTGGCGGCTTGGAGCGCGGAGGTCGAGCGGTTGAACTCGCAATTGCCGGCGCTCAAGGAGGGCAATGCCGCGGGTCTGCTCGAACTGAACGCCGCCTACGAAAAATTCTCCGCGCAGGCGACCGCTCGCGACGCGGCAGAGAAGGCGCGTGGCGAAGCCAAGAAGGCGACCGATGAACTGTCGACGGCGCTGGCCGCGAGCATCAAGGACGTGGCGGCGAAAGAAGACATCGCGAAAGCTCTAATCGAGGCGCGCGACAAAGCGCTTGCAGCCGCGGCCAAATTGCCCGAGGACAAGCAGATTGCCGAAGCGGCTGCCCAATTCAAAACCAAGGCCGAACAGCTCGATGCCCAGTTGCTGGCCGCGCGCAAAACCGTCACCGATCAGACCGCTGGAGTGCAGGCCGCATCACTGAAGCTGGCCGAGGCGGATAAAGCCCTGCAAGCCGCGACCGTGCAGGTGGCCGCCGTGCGCGGGATGCTCGACGCCGCGGAAGCCAAGTCGCGAGAAGCAGCCGAGACCTATCGCACCGCCAAGGCGAGTCAGCGCGAGTTGACTGCGCGCGTTGCCGATGCCCAAGCGGCACTCGCGGTTCAGCCGCTCGCCGCGGCGGCCAGTGTTTCGCAAGCGGCCGAAAAAACGGCCGCCGAGCAATTGGCCGCGCTGAAAACTCAAACCGCGATTACGCCCGAGCAGATTGCCACTAGCGAGCAATTGGCCAAAGCGGCCAGCGAAAAAGCCGCAGCCGATCTGGCAGCCGTCGACGCGGCCTGGGCATCGCTCGTCGAGCGGGCAACCGTTCGCTTTACACTGGCGCCTCTCAAGCCCCTCTCGGCCGAGCAGTTGGCCTGGTCCACGATGGAGGCCACGGGACAGGTCGACGCTCAGATCGCGGCCCTGGCTCCGCAAGCCAAGAAAGACGCCGAAGCGATTGCCAACCTCACACCCGAGCAGCGAGCCAAAGCCGAAGCTCGCTTGTTGGAGAAAGCGGTCGACGAGAAGCTGCGCGGCAATATCAGTACGTTCGTATCATTGTTCGGTCAGCAGCCGGGCCAGGCCGCGACGTTTCAGGCCACGGTCCACCAGGCGCTGTTCTTTTCCAACGGCGGACTGCTTGCCAACTGGCTTAACCTCGGTGGCAATAATCTGACGGAGCGACTTACGAAAATCGAGCAACCGGCGGCGCTAGCCGACGAACTTTATTTGAGCGTCTTCACTCGGCGGCCAACAGTCGAAGAACAAACTCAAGTCGCGGCGTTCTGGGAGGCGAACAAAGCCGATCCCGCCGCGGCCGCGCGCGAGTTGGTGTGGAGCTTGCTGTCATCCGCGGAATTCCGGTTCAATCATTAGTGACTGCTTCGAGTGATTTGCGATACGTCCAATCGGCACGACGGATGCCGACAGTCTGAGGAGGGAACGAAGATGAAATGCCATTACGCGTGCCAATCGCCGGAGCATCTGCTCGAGCGGCGGAAATTTTTGGGCACACTGGCCGGCGCGGCCGGTTTGGGCACGATGATTTTTCCTCGCCTGCTCGGCGCGGCCATGCCCGAGCTGAACGCGTCGCAAAAGCACATCATCATCGTTTGGCTGGCCGGTGGCCTGAGCCAATTGGAAAGTTGGGATCCCAAGCCCAAGACCGATACCGGCGGGCCATTCCGCGCGATCCCGACTTCCGTTCCCGGCACGCACATCAGCGAACTGCTGCCCCACACCGC
>JAYVCO010000159.1:0-4896 GCA_043749935.1 Planctomycetia bacterium | reverse complement strand
ACTGGAGAAGTACGAGGAAGCCGTCGGCTGGGCCGAGATGGTCGAAGAGGTCGTGCGTGAGGGGCGCATGCCGCCATGGCACGCCGACCCCAAGTTTGGCCATTTCAAGAACAACTCATCGTTGAACGACCAAGAGAAGGAATTGATCTCGAAGTGGGTTGCCGCCGGCGCACCTGAAGGCAACCCCAAGGATCTGCCCGAGCCGCAACAATACGCCGGTAGCTGGATGATGCCAGGCGGGCCCGACGCCGTGTTCTATATGCAGGAAGAACCGGTGGACGTGCCGGCCGAAGGTACTGTGGAATATCGTTATTACTCGGCCGATACCGGATTCACGGAAGATAAATGGGTCAAAGTAGCCGAGTGCATGCCGGGTAACCGGGGCGTCGTGCATCACATGATCGTGTTTCTTGCCCCGCCAGGATCCGAAAGATTCCTTGGTGCTGCCGCGGCCGCGCGGCGTCGACCCAGTGGTGGCGAAGCCCCCGCCGAGGGTGCTGGAGGCGCGGCGGGACAACAAGGTGCGGCGGGACAACAAGGTGCGGCTGGACAACAAGGCGCTGGCGGTCGACGCGGTGGTGGTGGTGGAGGAGGTGAGGGCGGCGGCCAGGCCTCGTTTGGTCAACTCTGCGGCTTTGCGCCGGGGGCACGACCCTATGTGCTTCCGCCGGGAATGGCCAAGCTGATTCCGGCCGGCTGGAAGCTGATTTTTCAAATGCATTACACGCCCAATGGTTCTCCCCAAAAAGACCGCAGTGCCGTGGGCATCAAATTCGCCGATCCCAGTGAAGTGAAATACCGCGTGGCGACTGCGAACGCCACCAACGCCATGTTCGAAATACCCGCTAACGATCCAGCCTATAAGGTTGAATCGACGCGGGAATACAAGAAGGACGTGCTGCTGTTGTCAATGTTTCCGCACATGCATTTGCGCGGAAAGGATTTCCATTACGAAGTCCTGTACCCCGACGGCACCAAGGAGACCCTGTTGAACGTCCCGCGCTACGACTTCAACTGGCAAACCAGTTTCGTGCTCGCCGAGCCGAAGAAGCTACCGGAAGGCACGACCATGCATTGCACGGCGCATTTCGACAATTCGGAGAACAATCCGGCGAATCCTGATTCGAGCAAACCGGTTCGCTGGGGCGATCAGACTTGGGAAGAGATGATGATCGGCTGGTTCGATATCGCGGTGCCCAAAGACTGGGACATCAAAGACGTGCTGCCGCCTTCGTTTGGCCGCCGCCGCGGACCCGAACGCCCGCAGGGTGAGGCAGCCGAGTAGCCGGCCAGTTCCCGATCATCCGGCCAGAATAGCTGGACAAAACTTGTACCATCACGACGAGCCGGTCGAGATAGATCGGCTCGTCTGTTTGCGCCACAGACTCTTTTTGGTGCCAGGGGGGCCATGGGGGAGAGTTCGACAGATCCATTAGCTCAAGTCCTTCGCGATAAATGAGTTGGGTCGACAGGCATTTTCGGAGCCAGGTCGCATATTCAGGAAGTAGGGAGCTTTTTCGCTTGGGCCGAATTAGAATCGGATTTGAACCTGAACGAGCCCTCACGAAGGAAAAACCCCGCTGATGTCGCGCGTCATTGAAACCGAACCCCGAATCTTGCGGCAGCGAAGGTCGCTGCTGCTGGCCGGCTGCCTTTGTGCCGCGCTAGCATTGAGTGGCTGTGGTGGGGCAGGCGCCGGATCTGAGGAACAAAAACAAGCTATCGTCAAATTGCAAGACGTCGGTGGTCGCGTCAACCTTAAACGCGGGGGCTATGAGGTCGACCTGACCGGCACCGGAGTCGAAGATGCGGATTTGGCTCCTTTGAGAAATATCAGTAATCTGAAAAACGTTGACTTGCAAGGCACCCAGATCAGCGATGCAGGTCTCGTCCACCTGCAATCGATTCCCACCTTGGAATACGTGTTCGTACAGCGTACCCAAGTGACGGCAGAAGGCGCCGCCAACCTCCAAAAGACGCTCCCCAAAGCCGAAGTAAGGCGCTAAGAAAACGTCTGTCCGGAAGTGGCTTGGCTGAGGCCACGATCGCCGAGCAAAATCCTTTCGGCCGCGGCGTGCAGAGATCGAAGAATCTTCCGCGGCGGAATACTGCGGGCCAGGTTCGAGCCATCGGAAAAAAACGCGGATGCTCGCGCGCCAACAACCGGGACATCGATGTCTCGAACTTGTGAACGATCCTGGCCGCTTAAACGACGCCGTCAGGGCCGGACAGATAGTGGCAATGGCGGCGTGGAAAGTCGTGGCGGCTGGCCGGGGCGAATCCGCCGGCTTCGTGAAAATACATGAAGTGCGTGATGTGGGCCACGTCGGGCCCGATCTTGATGAGGTTGAACGAGTTTTTTTCGCGCTCGCGGGCTCGACCACGTTGCGAGGTCGTGGTGCCCGATTGAGCGATGATGATCCCGCTCGTGCGATCCTGGCTGGGATAAATATCCAGCGAATTGCCGATATAGGCCCGGTGCAGATGGCCCCCCAAGATCAGATCCACTTGCATCTCGTTGAAGCGATCGATCGCCAACCTGGCGCGTCGCATGACGTCGTGCTCGTTTTCATAGTCCGGGGCCGGAGCGAAGTGGTGGTGGGCCACGACGATCTTGGCAGCGCCGGCAGGAGCGTCGCGAAAAGCATCGGCACAGAAATCGAGCTGCCAACGCTCGATCCGCCCATTTGTAATCGCCCGCAGCGGCGAGGTCGTATTGAGCGCAACGAAGATCGCGTCGTCGCGCCGATACACCGAATTCAACTCCGGCGAAATGAATTGCTGGTAAAGCGTGTAGGGACTGAGCAGCCGCTCCAGCACACGGTAGAGGGGAATATCGTGATTGCCTGGCACCACGACCAAGGGTTTCGGCGGCAATTGATCGAGGAATGCGCGGGCGGCGGCGAATTGCGCCGGCTTGGCACGCTGCGTAAAATCGCCGCTGGCCACAATCACGTCGGGCTGGAGGTCGACGGCGGCGCGCAACAGCGCGTCGCCAACCGCGGGCACATACGGAGGGCCGAAGTGAAGGTCCGAAATGTGCAGCAGCGTGAGCATCGATCTCCAAACGCAGGATAAGCGTCTCTTGTAGCATGGACAGAATGGCGAAGCCAACCCGAGAAGGCCGGGGCACCCTAGGGTGTATTGACCACCAGCTTCCAGCTTACGCTCATGGGCCAGGAGTCAACAGCCGATTGGCCAGCTAGCCTTTAGCCGGGTCGCTCGCTAAGATGGACTAACTTTCGTTGACCAGATGACTTGCCGCACTCGCACCGCGGCGACTGGAGCCGACGGAAGCTGGACTCCCACGCGCAATCCACACCGAAACCTAACAGATGCCTAACTCCACTATGGTATCCATTACAGGGCCAAAGCGATCCGAAGGTCTTGGGAATAAGGTGGATATGGCAACTGAACGCATCCTCGTCGTCGACGACGAAGAGGACCTGCTGGAGCTCATCCGATATAACCTCAGCAAAGAGGGCTATCAGGTTCAGTGCGTGGCAACGGGTGAAGTCGCGATTCAGGTGGCCCGGACTCAACTGCCGGACCTGATTCTCCTGGATTTGTTGCTGCCGGCGGTTGACGGCCTCGGCGTTTGCAAAATCCTCAAGGGCGATCGCAAGACCCAGCATATTCCGATCATGATGGTGACCGCCAAAACGGAAGAGGCGGACGTGGTGAGCGGGCTGGAATTGGGAGCCGACGACTACATTACGAAGCCCTTTAGCCCGCGCGTGCTGCTGGCTCGGATTCGGGCCGTGTTGCGGCGCAAGCTCAAGCTATCGCTGGAAGACCCCACCTCCATCAAAGTCCGCGAGATCTCGATCCATCCGGGCCGACATGAAGTCCTGCTCGAGGGCAAGCCTGTGGATCTGACCTTTACCGAGTTTCGCCTGCTACAGTTTTTGGCGCGCAAGCCCGGATGGGCCTTCTCTCGCACGCAAATTGTAGACGCGGTTAAAGGCGAAGACTATCCGGTAACCGAGCGCTCGGTCGACGTGCAAGTGGCCGGCTTACGGAAAAAACTGGGGGATTTGGGCCATTACATCGAAACGGTGCGAGGGGTTGGCTACCGTTTCAAGGAATAGCCATGCCCAAACGACGCCTGCAGTGGCACCTCTCTCCATCGTATGTTTTGATCACTGCAATGGCCGTGTTCGCCATCGGTTGGCTGGCGATCCATCAGTTCGAACAATACTCCTTGCGCGCAACGCGCGGCGACTTGCAGGCGCTGGCCGATGTTCTCGACCAGGAGCTTGGTCCCGAGATAATCGAAAACCGCGAAGCATTCGCCACGCTCGCTCGACGATACGGCGCGGCCGACGGCGTTCGCATTGCGCTCGTATTGCCCACGGGCAAGGTGGATTTCGACACACGCAATCGACCCGAAGAGTTCGAAAACCAACCGAGCCGCCCCGAGTTGCGCCAGGCATTGGCGGGAACCGGGCAGGAATTCGTGCGTTACATTGCGGCATTGGACCAGCGGATGTTCTACCTGGCCGTGCCGCTGTTTCGCCACGATCGCTTGGCCGGCGTCTTCTACCTCTCCACTTCGCTCGCACCGCTCGATGCGGCCCTGTCGCAACTGCAACTGCAAAGCCTGTTGATCGGGCTATTGCTCGCGGCGCTTGGGCCGCTGTTGGCCTGGTGGGTGGCGCGGGGATTGCGCAAACCTTTGGAATCGATGCGGCGAGCGACGCAAGCGCTGGCTCGGGGTGAATGGGCAGCGCGAGTCACTTCGCCCGAGATCCGTGAATTCGCGGAATTGGCCGATGCCTTTAACCACCTGGCCGATCAGCTCGAACAGCGAATTCGCATTCTGATTCGCAACAATAACGAGCAGAAAGCCGACTTGGCCAGCATGGCCGAAGGCGTGCTGGCCGTGGACAGCCA
>JAYVCO010000158.1:0-11038 GCA_043749935.1 Planctomycetia bacterium | reverse complement strand
CGATGCCTATTTTACCGAGCGAACCCGATATCCATCCGGCCGCGCTACTCGACCCTCTGGCTGCCCCCGATCAAACGTCAGGGCAGTGGTGGGCGATGTACACCTTGGCCCGGCGCGAGAAGGAATTGATGCGCCGGCTGCGTGCGTTGGACATCGCTTTTTATTCGCCCCTGGTGCCGAAACGCACCCGTTCGCCAAACGGTCGCGTGCGCGAGAGTTTCGTGCCGCTGTTCGCCAGTTACGTGTTCGTCCTTGGCAATGAACAGCAGCGCCATCAAGCGCTGACCAGCAATTGCATCTCCCGCTGCCTGAGCGTGCCCGATGGCGGCCGATTGATCCACGACCTGCGACAGATCAGACGACTGATCGAGATCGAGGCTCCGCTGACGATCGAGGCCCGCATTGAGCCGGGGCGCCGGGTCCGGGTTCGGTCGGGGTCGATGGCAGGACTGGAAGGCACGGTGGTCAAGCGGCGCGGCAAAGATTGGCTGGTCGTGGCCATCGAGTTCCTACAGCAAGGGGCCTCCGTTTTATTGGAAGATTTTCAAGTCGAGCCGCTCTGAGCATGGGTTCGCAGCGACATGTCCTTTCCCCTCTTTTGGATTGCTAGCAAACGATGAACATTGGGACAGAAATTGACCTTTTGGTTGAATCCAACAAAGTTCGTGGCTATGCTGCCAGACGCAAGGTTTTGTTGGCGACGTTCGGTGCGACGCGTGTGATTTTCACCCTCCGATTGACACCCAGGCAAGTCAGATGAATAGCAGCCTCCTTCCGCAACCCTTGACCAAGCGCTCGCTTGCCGCGCTTCTCCTGCACGGCATCGTGTTCGGCGTGGTCTACTGGTTTGCCTTCTGCGTGCGCTCGGAGTTTGAGATCTCGACCGAGGACTGGGTGACGATCGCAGTCACGCTGCCGGGCATCGTCGTCATCAAGCTGGTCGTCTTCTACTACCACGGCAACTGCCACCGCTCGTGGTACAGCGTTTCGTTTTCGGATCTGGTAACGATCTTGCACTCGGCCACGCTTTCGAGCCTTGTGGTGGCGGCGACCGACCGGCTCCTGGCCTACAACTTCCACCCACCTCGCGGCGTCTTGGTGCTCGATTGGGCACTAACGATTCTGGTGTTGGGTGGGCTCCGCGCCATTGGACGACTGACGCGTGAGGAGTTGAGCCCCCGGCTGTGGCGCAGTGGCTACCGAAAAGCGATCATCGTGGGCGCCAATCAATCGGGCGAAACGCTCGCGCGGCACTTGCTTTCCGACCGGCGTTTGAAGTATCAGCCCGTGGCCTATCTCGACCAGGATCCCGCTCGGCACGGCTCGACGCTCAGCGGCATTCCGGTGCTGGGAAATGCATCGCATGTATTGCGTTATGCAGAGTTGCTGGGAGTGGAGGACGTGCTGGTGATATCCGGCGTCCTCGCCGGCCCTCAATTGCGCAGTTTGATGGAATCGTGTGGCGAAGCGAAGCTCACGCTAAAAGTAATCCCTGCTTACGACGATCTGCTGGCCAGCAACTATTCGCCGCAGATTCGAGATGTCGACATTGACGACTTGTTGCGGCGCGAACCGGTGCAATTGAACAGCGATGCGATCAGCAACTTGATCGCCGGCCGGACGGTGATGGTAACTGGAGCTGGCGGCAGTATTGGATCGGAGATTTGTCGCCAGGTGCTCAAGTTCCGCCCAAAAGCGCTGATCATGGTCGAGCGGGCTGAAAATAGCCTGTTCCAAGTGGAGCAGGAATTTCGGGCTTTGCGGACCGAAGCCCAAGTTGTTCCCTGCATCGCCGACATTACCGATCGCCCCCGCATCGACCAGGTCTTGCGACAGCATCGGCCGGCTATCGTGTTCCACGCGGCTGCCCACAAGCACGTGCCGATGATGGAATACAATCCGGGCGAGGCCATCAAAAACAACGTGCTCGGCACGCGTCAACTGGCCGAGTTGTCCGACGAACACGGCGTGCAAGAGTTCGTGATGATCTCCACCGATAAAGCCGTCAATCCGACGAGTATCATGGGAGTCTCGAAGCAGATTGCCGAGCGGTTCATCCACGCGTTTTCGGAAGTAGCCAGCACGAAATTCGTCGTCGTCCGTTTTGGCAACGTGCTAGCCTCGAATGGCAGCGTCGTGCCGATCTTTCAGGAACAGATACGCCGGGGCGGGCCGATTACCGTTACTCATCCCGAGATCGAACGTTTCTTCATGACCATTCCCGAGGCGTCGCAACTCGTGCTACAGGCCGCGGCCATGGGCAAGGGTGGCGAGATCTTCGTGCTCGATATGGGCGAGTCGGTGCGGATCGTCGATCTAGCGCGCGATCTGATTCGCTTGTCGGGGCTCAAGGCAGATGACATTGAAATCGTCTTCACTGGCTTGCGGCCCGGCGAGAAGTTGTACGAGGAATTGTACTTCGACGACGAAGAGATGCAGCCGACGCCGCATCCGAAACTGTTTGTCGCCTATCACCGGCCATACACATTGGCCGACGTCCAACAGGCGGTTGCCGAAGTCGCGGCTTTGATGCACGAAGCTCCCGAGGTGCTCCGCCTAAAAATCAAAGAGCTGGTAGCCGAATATGCCGAACCGAGTGCCGCGGCAGCAGTGCCACAGCGAAAGCGCCCCGAGAAACCCGTGATGGCTCCGACTCAGCGCAGCGGTCCAGTGCCTCACGAGTCCCGCTACGTGCCGTGACGCGCCCCGGATTCTTCCGCACACTTCAAATGACGCCGCGGTCAAGCGGACCTCTTCGCAGTAGAAAGTCTTAGTTGCCTCCCAAGTCGGACTTGTCAGAAGCTCTTCAGTCCGGTCCGGTGCTCATCGCCGGTTTAGGCTCGATCGGCCGCCGCCACCTTTCCAATCTACGCGCGCTCGGTTGTTCCAACTTCGTGTTCTACCGAACCTATCAGTCAACATTGTCCGACCCCGATACCAATTCCTGGCCTTCGACCGCCAACCTCGAAGAAGCTCTGACGCACAAGCCCACGATCGCGATCATCTCGAATCCTAGCGCAAAGCACCTCGAAGTGGCCGTGGCCGCTGCCACGGCGGGCTGTCATTTGTTTATTGAAAAGCCCCTCTCACACTCGCTCGACCACTGCCAGGATCTGGTCGACGTCGTTCGTCAAAGGCAATTGACCACGCAAATCGGTTGTCAGTTTCGCTTTCACCCGCTGCTCATCAAATTGCGAGAGCAATTGAGATCGGGACGTTTGGGCGAGGTGTTGGGGGCCCGCGCCGAATGGGGTGAGTACTTGCCCGATTGGCATCCTTGGGAGGACCATCGCCAGAGTTACAGCGCCCGGGCCGACCTGGGCGGTGGCGTGGTGCTGACACTGATTCACCCGCTCGATTACATGTACTGGCTGTTCGGTCCAGTGCAGGACGTGCAAGCCTCGATCCGCAGCGTACCCAGTTTGCAAACGGCCGCCGGCGACGATTGGGCCGAAATCACGCTGCAATTCACCAACGGTGTCATCGGCCAGGTTCACCTGGACTATGTTCAGAAACCGCCGGTGCACCGGCTGTGCGTGTGGGGCGAGCTGGGACGGGCCACCTGGGATTACCACGCCGGCACGCTCGCGTGGGAAGCGGCGGATGGCACTACGGAACTTGAGCACGTTCCCTCGGACTTCGAGCGCAACGCGATGTTCGTCGAAGAAATGCGGCACTTTTTGGATGCCGTCGAGCACCGCCGGGCCAGCAACATTCCGCTGGAAGACGGCATCGCCGTGCTGGACATCGCGCTACGGGCCAAGCAAAGCGCGCAACGGGAGATTTGTTGTGGTTAAGAGCGTACCCAAGATGTTCGATCTGTCGGGGCGCGTGGCTGTCTTGACAGGCGGCGCCGGAATGTTGGGTCGCCAGTACACGCGCACACTGTTGGAAGCTGGCGCTAAAGTTGTCGTAGCCGATGTCAATCTCGAGCACGCCGCCAGCGCCGCCCAAGAGGCTGTCGACGCAGTCGGCGGTGAGGCGATCGGCTGGGCCGTCGACGTGCGGCGCAAGCCCGAGGTCGAGGCGATGGCTGCCGGAGTCAAAGAGCGATTCGGGCGTATCGACATTCTCATCAACAACGCGGCGATCGATCCGAAATTCGACTTGTCCGTGGCGGCCAAGCAGGCCAACACGTTCGAAGACTATCCGCTAGAACTTTGGCAGCAATCGCTCGACGTCAATTTGACCGGGGCATTCTTGTGCAGCCAGGCCATCGGCAAGCTGATGCTGCGTCAAAAACGCGGGGTGGTTGTCAACATTTCGTCGACGTACGGCGTCGTCGCGCCCGATCAGCGGCTGTATAAGCACATGGGCGAAAAGGAGCAGAAGCTGTTCAAGCCCGCTGCTTATTCGGTCACCAAGGCGGGTATCGCCCATCTGACGCGCTACCTGGCGACTTATTGGGGCGGCAGGGGCATTCGCGTCAACACGCTGACCCCCGGCGGAGTCTTCAACGCCCAGGACGATGAGTTCGTGACGAAATATTCGGCGCGCACGCCGCTCGGTCGGATGGCCGAACAAAACGAGATGAATGGCGCCATGCTGTTCCTCGTGTCCGATGCCTCGTCCTATATGACCGGCGCCAACCTGGTAGTCGACGGAGGCTGGACGACGTGGTAAGTCGGCCCGAAGTTTTGGCAATCGTGCAGGCGAGAGGTGGCTCGAAGGGCCTGCCGCGCAAGAATCTACGGCTGTTGCGCGGTCATCCGCTGGTGGCCTATAGCATCGCCAGTGCCTTGGCTGCCAAGCCGATTACGCGTGTGATCATGTCGACCGACGATGATGAGATTGCCGAGGTGGCGCGGGCATACGGGGCCGAAGTGCCCTTCATGCGTCCCGTCGAGTTGGCAGAAGACGACACGCCCGACTTTCCACTGTTCGATCACGCGATCGGCTGGTTGGCCGATCACGAAAACTACCGTCCACAGATGATCGTGCAGTTGCGTCCCACCACTCCTTTGCGGCCTCGGGGCATGCTCGACGAAGCGGTGCGGATCTTGCAATCCGATAACCAGGCCGACTGCGTCCGCGGCGTTACGATTCCCAAGCAAACACCTTATAAGATGTGGCGCGACGGTGAGGATGGCTGCTTGTTGCCGTTGATGGAGACCAGCTTTGCCGAGCCCTACAACATGCCTCGGCAGAAGCTGCCGCCGGCGTATTGGCAGACCGGCCACGTGGATGTGATTCGCACTTCGACCATTGTCGAAAAACGCTCGCTGACCGGCACGCGCGTGCGGCCGATCATGATCGACGTCAATTACTGCGTCGATATCGATACGCTGGTCGACTTCGATCTGGCCGAGCGAGCGATCCAGCAGAAGCACTTGGATATCGACTTTCCCCAGGCGGCGGCAGGCTCGACCCTGCGATCCTGGCCTAACCCGATCGGCCTTTTAGTATTTGATTTTGACGGCGTGTTCACCGATAACCGGGTCTATGTTCTCGAGGATGGCCGCGAGGCCGTGGCGTGCAGTCGCGGCGATGGCATGGGACTTTCCATGTTGCGGGCCCAGGGACTGCCGATCGTGGTGCTTTCGACCGAGGACAACCCAGTCGTGGCGGCCCGCTGTCGCAAGCTGAATTTGGAATGCCAGCATGGGCTCGCCGACAAGCGAGCGGCGCTGATCGCCTTGGCGAAGGAAAAAAACGTAGATTTGAAGCATGTCGTCTACGTCGGCAACGACGTGAATGACGTGGGCTGCATGGAAGTGTCAGGGTTCGCCGTGGCGGTGGCCGATGCGCACTTCTCGGCTTTGGAAAAAGCGGACTTCGTGCTATCGCAATCCGGTGGCGCGGGCGCCGTGCGTGAATTGTGTGACTTACTTTTGCAACACATGAGGTAACGTGGATCATGGCGCGAGTCGTTGAACTCAACGGGCGGCCCACTGGAGATGGCTGCCCGAATTATGTCATCGCCGAAATCGGCATCAATCACAATGGCAGCCTCGAGATCACGAAAAAGCTGATCGACGTGGCCAAATCCAGCGGCTGCGACGCCGTGAAATTCCAAAAGCGCACGCCCGAGAAGTGCGTGCCCGCTGAAATGCGCGACAAAATGCGCGAGACCCCCTGGGGCTACATTTCCTATTTGGAATATCGCCACAAGGTCGAGTTTGGGCTGGAAGAGTTTCAGCAGATCGACAACTACTGCCGAGCTCAAAAGATCCAGTGGTTCGTCTCTTGCTGGGATCCCGACTCGGTCGATTTCATGAAGCAGTTTCGCACCCCGTGCATCAAGATCCCCTCGGCCTCGCTGACCGATCGGGAGCTGTTGGAGGCGGTTCGCGACTCGGGTGGCCCGATCATGCTCTCGACCGGAATGTCGTCGATGGAGCAGATCAACGCCGCGGTAGCGATATTGGGCACCAAGCAACTGCTGTTGGCCCACGCCACCAGCACCTATCCGTGCGTCAAGGAAGAATTGAATTTGCGGATGATCACTACGTTGCGAGACTTGTTCGATTGTCCGATCGGTTACTCCGGCCACGAAGTGGGTCTGGCCACGACGCTAGCCGCCGTGGCGCTTGGTGCTTCGTTCATCGAACGCCACATCACGCTCGATCGGGCCATGTGGGGGAGCGATCAGGCGGCATCCATCGAGCCGCAAGGGCTCAAGCGGCTGGTCAAGGATATCCGCAACGTCGAGGTGGCGCTCGGCGACGGCAAGAAACGGGTCTACGAGAGCGAAGTGATCGCCGCCAGCCGGTTGCGACTCAAAGACACGTTGTTGGCACCCAAAGCGAAGTAAGCGATTGGGGTCTCCGCTGAGCAACCTGTCCGCATCGTTGAATGAAACTTCTTCAGATCACGCGAGGCTTTGGTGAATTCGACATTTTGGCATCGTAAGCGAGTCCTGATAACCGGGGGTTGCGGGTTCGTAGGTCGCTGGGTGTGCCGCGCGCTGCGTGGCGCTGAAGTGGATCTCCACATCCTCGATCTGGCTCCCTCCTCGCACCTCGAAGAGAAGCATACATTCCATCGGACCGATCTTCGCGATTTGAAGGCCACCAGCGAACTGTTGGGAAACCTGCGGCCCGCGGCGATCATTCATCTGGCCGGACAGCCCGGCGTGCCCTCATCGCATGAAAATCCAGTGGGAGCCTACGAAGCCAATGTGCTGGCGACTTTCAACCTGCTGGAAGCCTGCCGACAGCGGGGCGGAGTTGAATCGATTGTCGCGGTGTCGAGCAATCACGTTTATGGCGATCAGCACAAGATGCCCACGCCGGAAGACGCGCCCCTAAACGGCACGGGTATGTATGCCGCCTCGAAGTTGGCCGGCGACGTGCTCGCGCGCGCCTATGGAAAGACCTACGGCGTCCCGGTCGGAATTGCGCGGATGACCAACTCGTATGGCGGCGACGACCATCACGTCGCCCACATTATCACCGCCACGATTCTTTCGGCTCTGAAAAAAGAACAGCCGGTCATCAAGCAAAGCGGCCGGGATCGTAAAGGATATCTCTATATCAAGGACACGGCCGAAGGCTTGTTGGCGATTGCCGAAGGGGTCGCTCGTAAGCCGGAATTACGTGGTGAGGCGTTCAACATCGTGCCTGACGAGGCCGTGACCGTGATCGATCTGGTGCGTGCGATCGCGGCTGCCGCCGGCACGAAGCTGGAGCCCAAGATTCTCAATCCCAATGCTCCTCACGAGGAGGAGCACCTGGACAATTCCAAAGCCCGCGAGCTGCTCGGCTGGAGCCCTCAATTCGGCTTGCCGGCCGGATTGCGTGAGACAATCGCCTGGTATGGCAGTGATCACCATTAGCCTTCTGAGAGGCCAGGCGTCGGCAAACCGACAACGCTTCGTTCATAAATGATCTCCGAGGCATCTTCCATCGAACCAACCGTCGTCCAGCATCCTCCCGCGCGGGGTGGCGGTATGCTAAAGAAGCTGCTTAGCTTGTTGGGCGACGCGGCCGTGTATGGCGTCAGCACGCTCTTAAGCCGGGTCGTGGGCTTTCTGCTCATTCCGGTCTACGTCCGTTACCTCGGCCCAACCGAAAACGGCATCATGGCGATGCTGATGATCGTCACGATGTTGTTTGGTCCGCTGGCGAACTTGGGAATGAGCAACGCGGTCTATCGTCGCTTCAACCAAGCCAAAGACGAGTCGGGTTGCCGGATCGTGTTGGGAACCGGGCTGCTCAGCGTCATTTTAGGTTCGCTCGCTTGCCTGTGCGTTTGGATGATCTTTGCCGATTGGATCGCCCGGGACTTCGTGGGCGATGCGAGCACGACAAGCCTGGTGCGGCTGGCCTTGTTGACGGCAGCCTTCAACACGATTGGGCAAGTGCCGAATGTGGCCCTTCGCGCTCGCCGACAGGTCAAAACCGTCGTGGCGCTCAATTTGCTGTCCGTCGCGGTCTCGATCTTCACGTCCATCCTGTTCGTCGTCGGGTTCGAAATGGGTGTCAAAGGTTGGCTACTCGGTTTGTTGGCCGCCGACACGGTGTTCATGGTCGCCGCTTTTGCATGCACCTGGCACATGTTCGATCTGAAGATCGATCGGGCAACATGGAAATCGATGCTTTCCTACGGTTTGCCCTTTGTGCCACATCGGCTGCAGGCAGTCGCCCTGGCCGAATTCAGCCAGTACATGGTGCGGGAAATGTTGGGGCTCGATGAGGCCGGCATTTATGCGATGGCCGGAAAGTTCGCTCTGCCGGTGGCCCTGATCGTCGGTGCGATCCAAGAGTCCTGGATTCCGTTCAAGTTTCAAATGCATGCCCAGGAGGCCGATGCCCGGCCATACTTTCGGTCGATTTTTACTTATTACATCGCGGCCCTCACGTACCTGTGGGTCGGCGTGTCGCTGTGGGGGTTCGAGGTCGTGCGGCTGATGACGACGCCTCCATTCTACGCGGCGGCATATCTAGTCCCGATGTTGGCGCTGCTGCGGGCGTCGCAGGGCATTTACTACATGTTGGGAACGGGCGTCGAGTTGAGCGACCGCACCGGCGTCTATCCGCTGATCAGCCTGGCGGGTCTCGTGACCGTCGTCGTCGGAGCCTTCGCTCTCGTGGGACCGCTGGGAGCGTTGGGTGCAGCGCTGGCCAGCGTGTTGTGCGTTTGGGTCATGGCCGCGATCGTCTACACCTTTGCTCAGCGCCGGCTTAAGATTCCATACGACTGGCCCACGATCGGCTGTTTCATGCTGCTTGCCAGCGGCTGCGTTGCAGGTGCCTACGCCATTCAAGGCTGGCCACTGGCAATGCGATTGGCCACTTATTTGGGCGTCTCGCTCGCTTACCCCTTGGTTGGGTTCCTGCTGCTTATCCGGTCGTCAGCCGAGCGCGACCGCATGCAGATTCTCTGGCTCAAGTTCCGTTCTTTGCGGAAACCCGTCGGCGGTGTCGCGTGAAGACGTGCATCTACTATGAGCAGGAGTCGATTTCGACCGACGAAGCTCGACGATGTCGCGCTTTAGCCGGGGCCTACATCGGAGAAGCAGCGCCGGCCGACGCAGTGTGGTCGGAGGAAATCCCTGGCGCCGCGCCCGAACGTGAACCGGATTTCCGCAGCCTGCGCTACCTGGACGTCTTGATGCCCTGGCTCGTTCGTTTGGAAGCGAGCCTCGAGACGGCAGCCTCAAGCGCGGCCTGGCGGTACGGAGCATCGCTGCCGGAAATCGGCAAATACGAATTGTTGTTCGGAGTGGCCGCCGCCGAGCAGCGCTGGCAGGCACTTTCGAACATCCGTCGCCGCTGGAATCCCGATCGATTGCTGTGGTGTACTTCGCGGCCTGGGCCAGACCGGGAGCTAGCGGTGCTCTGCCGCGCCGCGCAAGGAATGCGGATCGAGGTCCACCGCGCCGGTCCACAACATCGCGCACGTTGGAAATCCGCCTGGCAATCGCTCAAGACCGCCGCGAGTCCTCCGGTCAAACGCACTGCGTCGATGGCGCGCGCCGCACTACGCCCGCCACGCTGGCCATCCACTCGGGCGGAGGTCGTGTTTACTGAGTATTTTCCCAATAGTATCTCGTCGTCGTTGCCAATTGCCGAAAAACTCTCCGCCGAACACGGGGTCCGCGTTCGCTGGCTCGCTGGCAGAAGGAAAGTCGCCGATGCCCTGGCGGCACGCGGCGTCGAGAGCCTGGTGCTCGGCGACATGCTTTCGGCGCGAGCGCATTTTCGTGGACGGCTGAGCGGAAATCAGCGACGGGTCCTTCGCAACTCGCTCCGCACGCTGCCCGAGGAATTATTCAGTGGCACCGGCGGCCCGAGTGGGCGCGACTATCTGTTGCCCGTTTTGGAATCACGCATCTTGGCCGTATGGAATCACGCGGCGTATTGGATCGAGGCCTACCACGAAGCCTTTGCCGCGCTGCGTCCATCGGTGGTTCTCTCGACAACCTACAGCAGTGTCATCGGCCGCGCTGCCGCGCTTGCGGCACAACAAGTTGGCGGACGTGCGATCTACTTACAGCATGGCTTGTTTCCAGACTATCGCGTTTTCAGCTCGTTCTGCCACGACTTGTTGTTGTTATGGGGAGAGTGCAATGCGCGGAGTCTGACCAGCTTCGGCGTCGATTCGCGGCAAATCCGCGTCACGGGAGCCACGATCTACGACAAATTGTCGCAACATCACGCTCGAGATTCCGCACGGTTCCCGCGTGCCGGTGAGCCGTTGCACGTGGCATTCATGGCCTCGCGCACGGGCGGGATGATGGTCAGCCACGCGAAAGCCAAGAGTTGTCTGTTAGCCGTTGCGCACGCCGTCAGCCGTGTGCCAGGCGCGAACCTGACCGTCAAGGTTCATCCCGGTGACGCCACCTCACTCGTCAACGAGGTAATGCAAGAATTTCCAAATTTCAAGGTCATGAAGAGCGGGAGCTCGCAGGAAGTCATTTTGGGCAGCGATCTGGTGATCGTCGCCTCGAGCACCACCGGACTAGAGGCCTGCGCCGCCGACAAGCCGCTGGTCGTGCTCGACGTAATTGACGACCCCAATGCAGTGCCTTATGTTGGATACGGAGCGGCTGTGAACATGGCAATTCCGGACGCCGATCCGGCGACCGAACTGA
>JAYVCO010000157.1:0-8640 GCA_043749935.1 Planctomycetia bacterium | reverse complement strand
ATTGTCGTTGAGCCGCAGCAGGCTGCCTTCCGATTTCTGAGTCGTCAAGTCGGTCTGCAATTGCATGGTGGACCAGGTAAGCCCGCCGTCGATGCTGCGCGAGGCGCCGCGAGCCAAGCTATTCAACTGCACGCGGCTGCTCATGTAGATGTCCCCGTTGGACAACTCGACGAGAGTAGCTTCGTTCGAAAAATTATTTAGCGGATTCGTCGGGTCCAACCCGCCGCCAAGATGCCAGGTCTGGCCGTGGTCGTCGGAATAGATCACGTGCGACCAGGAAATTCCGGTCGTATCGACGGTCGTGCGATGGTCCGCCGCGATCAACAAACGTCCCGCATGGACGCCCTTCTCCAATTGAATTCCATGACCGGGACCGACGGCATACCAGCCCCAAGGCGTGTTGGGAAATGCACCCGATGGTCCTGGATTGCTGCCCGCCATGACTTTGACGCTGGACGTAATATCGGTTGGCTGGCTCCAAGTCAGTCCATCGTCGGTGCTGCTGATCACGAGCACGTCGCTATTGTTCCGATTGAAGACAAGAATGATCGCGCCAGTGGCTTGATCGACCACCGGGGCGAGATTGCCGATCCAAGTGCCTTGTGTGAGCTGTTGTAGAGTGAGCGCGTAAGGAATTTGGGGTGCTGACCAGGTTGCTCCGCCGTTCACGCTCCGCCGCATGGCGATCGCAAAAGCACTGGCATCAATGCCGCTCGAACGCCCTTCGGCGAATGCCAGGATGGTCCCGGCCTTGGTCGTAACCATCGCGGGATTGTTGACAATGGAAAGGTTTGCGTCGCCGGATTCGAAAAGCGATAGCGACATTCGTTGGTTCGCGGGCGTTTCCACCGGGACGACGGGTGCGATCAGCTTGAGCGCCGTGGCAGCGGTCGTTGTATTGTTCGTGGCCAGCGTCTCGTCGGTCGAATCGACCAGCGTGTCACGGTTGTAGTCGTAAGCAAAAGTGATTGGCGCGGGATTGAGCTGCGTGCGAGGATTGTTGTGCGCGCCCTGTTGATCCGCGGCGTCGACGATCGCATTGGCGGCGCTGTTGCCCGATTCGCCTACGGCGTTGCCGAAATAAAAGACATCCGCCGCGCTCAGGCCCGTGCCAGGTGTCGCTTTGACCGTGACTTGCAGCCACTTGTTTTGGATGGCGCTGTCCGGCCAGATGATTTCGACTCGCGTCGAACCGCCGGCGCCGGCCCCCGGCCGGACCGTGATACTCGAGGGAGCGGGGGCCGCGGCCCAACTGCTGGCGTCGTTGGCGTTGCCAACCCGAAAATCGAAGTCGGATGCCGTCAAAACTGTGCTGGGCAGCCCCGCCATGTCGACCATCAACCCGTTAATGCCGCGGCTGTAACTGGTGTAGTTGGCAAACGTGGCGGTCCCGCCAGGAAACAGTGCGGACTTGTCCGTGGCGATCGCAGCGTCGTCGGCAGCATTGGCAGCGGCATTGTTGCCGTCGAATGCCGAGTGGTTGTAAAACACGCTGCGACCCACAACCGCGACCGAAACCAGGTCGCTGAATACCGGCTCAACCGGAGCGGCCGCCAGTAGGCGCCGGTCTTCGAGAACGTCGAAGGTCAGCCCCGTCCGCTCGATTGCCCGGTGCGAAGCGGAACGACCGCGCATGGGTTTAGCGCGCCTAGCAGATTTGGCGAAAAAATAGCGACGCCCCAACGCGAAGTTCCTTCCCCAGAAGCCGAGTTGCCCATCTCAGCGGTAAACCTTCATTTTGATCGAGCACGCGCGCAATAGCAATTAGTCACTCGTAATCGAGTGTCCCGTTTATTGCGGATGTGCGGGTAACAACACGGTTTAGCATGCGAGCTGGGCACGCTGCCACGCGAAGCCAGGTTCGCCCCCAAGCCGTTCTCAAAGCCGCCCGCCAACACCTGGCAAACAGCTAGCAGCGTCACATTGACAGAAACGCATAAGCGCTCGATAATGCGTTCGCACTGCCCCGCCTAGCCCCTACTGCTCCAGGAGGCCCGCTATGTTGACATTTCTTGGACGAAGTCGACGTTTCTGCGATGGCATTTCCCGCCGCGATTTTCTGCGTGTCGGAGCGCTCTCGGTCGGCGGACTTTCGATGGCCGATCTGCTGCGGCTCAATGCCCGAGGATCGTCGGTGCCGACGCCGGGCAAGTCCGTCATCATGGTGTTTCTGCATGGCGGCCCATCGCACCTGGACATGTACGACATGAAGCCGGAAGCTCCGAGCGAGTTTCGCGGTGAATTCCGCACGATCCGGGGCAACGTGCCCGGCATGGACATCTGCGAGCTGATGCCTCGGCAGGCTCAGATCATGGACAAGCTGGCAGTGCTACGCGGGCTGCACTTCGTCGAAGAGCACAGTGCCCATTCGCTTTGGACCGGGTTTCCGGAGAAGATCAACCGGCCGGCTTTCGGGTCGGTGGTCAGCTACCTGAAGGGCCGGCAAAACGGGCTGCCGCCTTACGTCAGCCTCATGAACCAGCCGCTGTCGGAAGACCCGGCGTACGTCGGCAATGCCCACCGGCCATTCGTGCCCACCGGGCCAGGGCTGGAAAACTTGGGCCTGGTCGCCGGAGTGTCGCTCGACCGCCTGCAAGATCGCAAGCATTTGCTCGGCCACTTGGACACGATTCGACGCGACATCGACTATCGCGGCAGCCTGGCCGGCGTCGACTCGTACACGGTGCGGGCTTTGGACATGGTTGCCTCGAGCAAAACGCGCGAGGCCTTCGACATCAACCGCGAATCGCTCGCGGTCCGCGAAAAATATGGCAAGGCCAACGAAGACTTCCTGCGGGCCCGCCGACTGGTCGAATCGGGCATCTCGGTCGTTACGCTGGTCGTAGGCGGCTGGGATACGCACGGCGACAATTTCAACTCCCTGCGCAACCTGTTGCCCAAGCTCGATCAAGGCGTTCATGCCCTAGTGACCGACTTGCACGAACGAGGGTTGAGCAAGGACGTCGCCGTCGTGGTCTGGGGCGAGTTCGGCCGCACGCCGCGCGTCAACCCGGCCGCGGGTCGCGATCATTGGCCGATGGCCGGCAACGCCGTCTTGGCCGGTGGCAATTTCAAAACCGGCCAGATCATCGGCGAAACCGACGCGCACGGCGAGCGAGCCAAGGGCCTATCAATGACCGCCAGCCACGTGTTGACCAGCCTGTATCAACATCTGGGCATCGACGCCGGCCACACGATTCCCGATCACAATGGCCGACCAACGTCGCTGCTCGACGATCGCGACCCGGTACCGGGGTTGGTGTAAACGTCGCGTAGGACCGTGCCGCTAATCGCGCGAATACTTATCGAGCGCGTCGGGGTTCAGTTCGATTCCTAGCCCCGGGCCGGTCGGCACGCGCAGCAGGCCTTCGGCGTCGAGTTGGAATTTTGGCAGCACGATTTCTTCGATGTAGGGCACCCCTGTCTGGAATTCGACCCAGCGAGCGACTGGCATGGCGGCGGTGAGCGCGAGATCGGCGGCCACGCCCACGCCGGTGTTCCAACCGTGCGGCACCAGGAGCACGCCGTGGTCTTGAGCCATCCATGCCAGCCGGCGGCCTTCGCTCAGGCCGCCACACTTGGTCAGGTCGGGCTGGATAATGTCGACGGCGCGCGAAGTAATGAACGGTTGGAACGATTGCCGTCGCGTGAGCACCTCGCCCGTGGCGATGAGCACTGGCGAAGTCGCGCGCAGTTGTTTGAATCCTTCGACGTCATCGGGCACCAGGGCTTCCTCGAACCACACGATGCCGTAGTCGCCCAACATGCGGGCCGTTTCGCGCGCCCAGTTGATTCCATGCGGCCAAAATTGTTCACTGGCGCCGGCATCGACCATCAGTTCCACGTCATCACCAACCGTTTCGCGGGCCGTCTTGATCAGCAGCTCATCGAACTTGCGGCTGACGCGGCCGAAGGGGCGCCAGCCCATCTTGATGGCGCGAAAGCCGCGCGCGACCTGTTGCTGTAGTTTCTCAGCGAGCACTGACGGTTCGTCGAACAGGATCGAAGCATACGGCTTGATGCGGTCGCGATAGTTTCCGCCCAACAGCTTCGAAACCGGCTGGCCCAGCGCTTTACCCCACAGATCCCAGAGCGCGATGTCGAGCCCGCTGATCGTGTGCTCCACGCTGCCGCCCCGGCCCAGCCAGAACATGGCCTGCCGCATTCCCTCGCTGACGCGCTCCGGTTCGAGGGCGGATTGGCCGATCAAGAACGGTTTGAGTAGCTCCAACGACCCCAAGACCAAAGCCCGTGTCGTGTAGCAACTGCCGAGCCCGACGAGTCCTTCGTCGCTGACCACTTCCACCAGCGTGTTGTATTGCACATTCGGGTCGGTGCCGCCGGGCCAACCGTGGTCATCGGTCGCGCCGGACAGGGCGATTGTGCGGACCTCGACAATTTTCATTGCTTGACTCCTGGCTTCATCGCCAAACTCTCGGCTTCATCGTTGAACTGGCGGCTGGTTATGAAGATACTCATGTTAGTGATCGCCGGGGTTGGGTTAAAGGGACGCAGGACGAGCGAGAGAAATTGCATGAGCCGAGCCGCCACCGAATACCGCTACGAAAAGCTGACCTGGCCCGAGATCAACGACGCGGTCGAGCTGGGTAAGGTCTGTGTATTGCCGTGCGGGGCTGTCGAACAGCACGGGCCGCATCTGCCGCTGGACGTCGACCTGGTTTGTCCAATGGGAATTGCGCGCGGGGCCGGCGAGCGAATTGCCGACAAGATGCTAGTGCTGCCGATCGTGGCTTATGGATACACCGGGCACGTGATGGATTTCCCCGGCACCATCAACAACGATTTCGAGCACTTCATCCACCACGTGCTCGACATTACGAAATCTCTGGCCTACCACGGCTTCAAGAAAATCATTCTGCTCAATGGCCATGGCTCGAACATGCCCAACCTCGACCTCGTCGCGCGACGCACCAATTTGGAAACCGATGCCGAGTGCCTGGTCGCGGCCTGGTGGAATCTGCTGACGGTCGACAAGGCGTTTCTGCCGCGCTGGCGCGAGAGCAAGTTTCCGGGCGGTTGCGCCCATGCCTGCGAGCTCGAGACGTCGCTGTACATGTATCTCGATGGCGACAACGTGCGCGAAGACCAGATCAAGAACGGCACGATCAGCTTCAATGAAGAAGACAACCCCTTCAACTGGGTGGACCTGTTTGCGGCCGGCCCGGCCACGGTCGTTTCGTGGACCAGCAGTTACTCCGAAACGGGCGTGCTCGGCGAGCCGGAACTGGCGACGCCCGAAAAAGGGCGGCAAGTGTATGAAGAAGCGGTCAAACAATTGGTGCGTTTCATCAGCTACTTTAAAGATCGCCCGTGCGATGTGCGGAGCGATCGACATCGGACTCCGCCGACGATGCCCATGCCCTGGGGCCAGCGGCCAATTGATAGTGACCAGCGACCCGAGAAGCGTGAGAAATAAGCCATGCCTTGGGTCGCGTCCTTTAGAATCGGGCTTTGTTCCGCGCTATTGATGGTGGTGCCGGCGTTTGCTTGGGCCAGCGAACTCGAAACGGCCGACGCGGAATTCTTCGAGAAAGAGATTCGGCCGCTGTTGATCCTGCGCTGCTACAAATGCCACGGCGACTTGCCCGAGCCCAAGGGACAGCTAAAGCTCACCTCGCGAGAAGCGATTCTGAAAGGGGGCGAGTCGGGACCGGCAGCGGTCGCGGGCAAGCCCGGCGAGAGCCTGTTGATTGGGGCTGTGAGCTACGACGGCTTGGAGATGCCGCCGGACGGCGACAAACTGAGCGCGGTGGAAATCGCGCGGCTCACTCGCTGGGTCCAGCGCGGACTACCCTGGCCCAAAACAGACCCTCGCGCGCTCATCGCCACTCAAACGGCCGCCGAGAACGAACAGATTGCTCGCGTGCGGAGTAGTTTCTGGTCGTTTCAACCCGTCCACAATCCACCGCTGCCGACAGTTAATAACACTGCCTGGCCGAAAACAGGAATTGATCGATTTATTTTGGCGGAACTCGAAAAGCGTTCGCTAGCACCCTCACCACCGGCAAATCGCAGAACACTGTTGCGGCGGCTCACATTTGATTTGATCGGGCTGCCACCCACCCCGGAAGAAACCGAGGCGTTCTTGCGCGACGATTCGCCCGATGCGCTCGAGCGTGTCGTCGATCGACTGCTGGCTTCGCCCGGCTACGGCGAGCGGTGGGGCCGTCATTGGCTCGACGTCGCTCGGTATGCCGACACCAAGGGCTATGTGCTGTTCCAGGACGGCAACTTTCCTTGGTCTTATACCTACCGCGATTATGTCGTTCGTGCTTTCAACGAAGACCTGCCTTACGATCGGTTTATTCTCGAACAGTTGGCAGCCGATCAGTTGCCACTGGCGACCGACAAACGGCCGCTGACGGCGCTCGGGTTTTTGACGCTGGGCAACGGCTTCATGAACAACAAGCAGGACGTGATCGATGATCGGGTCGACGTGGTCACGCGCGGACTGCTGGGGCTGACGGTTTCATGCGCCAGGTGTCACGATCACAAGTTCGATCCAATCCCAACTCGCGACTATTACTCGCTGTATGGCGTGTTCGCCAGTTCCGTGGAGCCGACCGTTCCGCCGCTGTTCGAAGAGCCGCCACAGACGGAGGCCTATGCCGCGTTTGCCAAGGAGTTGGCCGAGCGCGAGCGCAAATTGAGCGAATTTCACGGTAGCAAGTTTGACGAATTGATTGCCGGAGCCCGTAGCCGCGTAGCCGAGTATTTTCTGGCAGCAGGCGCGCTCAAAGATAAACCGCCGACCGACGACTTCATGCTTCTGGCCGACGGCAACGATTTGAATCCCACGATGATCATTCGCTACCAGTTGTTTTTGGAACAGAGCCGCCAGCGACACGATCCTGTTTTGGCGGTTTGGCACGCGCTCTCGGCGATCCAAGAAGATCAATTCCCTAGCCAAGCCGGGCCCCTCGTCGAGAAGCTTTTGGTTCAGGCAGCGCCCGACAAGCCAATCAATCCGCTAGTGGCCGGCGCGTTTCTCGGTAAACCGCTCAAGGAAATGGCCGACGCGGCCAAGATTTATGGCGAGGTGCTCGTCGGAGCCGACAAAATATGGCATGCCGCGATCGAGCAGGCCCGATCCGTGAATCAGCCGCCGCCGATTCAATTGTCTGACCCAAATCTGGAATCGCTCAGGCAGGTGCTCTATGGGCCCGAGGCGCCGGCCAGTTTGGCGCGCGGCGGCATCAACGAGCTGATGCTGCTACCGGATCGAGCCGCTCAGAAGATCCGCACCGACCTTCTCAAGGCCATCGAAGACTGGCGAGCCAGCGGTCCCGCAGCCCCGCCGCGAGCGATGGCCCTAGTGGATCTGCCTGACCCCGTCACGTCGCGAGTGTTTCTGCGTGGCAACCCGAATCAACCTGGTGACGAAGTGCCAAGACAATTCTTGCGCGTGCTGTCCCAGGGCGAGCCGGTCGCGTTCAAGCATGGCAGCGGGCGCCTGGAACTTGCGCGGGCCATTGCCGACCCTCGCAATCCATTGACTGCTCGAGTGCTCGTTAATCGCGTTTGGCTCGAACATTTTGGCTCCGCGCTGGTTGCTACGCCGAGCGATTTCGGGACGCGCAGCTTGCCGCCAACCCATCCGGAGCTGCTCGATTATCTGGCCTCGCTTTTCATGGAGCGTGACTGGTCGCTGAAGCAGTTGCACCGCGAAATCGTGCTTTCGGCCGTCTATCAGCAGGCCAGCGACGTTCGGGTCGAATGTCACAAAATCGATCCGGACAATGCCTACCTTTGGAAAATGAACCGCCGCAGGCTCGATTTCGAGGCCACGCGCGACTCCATGTTGTACGTTGCTGGACGACTCGAAAACCAATTGGGAGGGGCTCCGCTGAAAAATAGCAACGAGCCGACGGCGTCGCGGCGGACGATCTATAGCTTCATCGACCGCCTCAACTTGCCTGGTTTGTTTCGCACGTTCGATTTTCCCAATCCGGACGCCACCAGCCCTCAGCGCAACGAAACAACGATTCCGCAGCAGGCGCTGTTTTTTCTGAACAACCCGTTGGTGCTTTCGTCGGCAGAACACCTGTTGGCGCGCAGCGAACTGGCGGCCGAACAGGATCGCCTGAAGAAAATTAGCCGGTTGTATCAACTGCTTTACGGACGCGAGCCTGCTGCCGAAGAATTGGATTGGGCTCAACAGTTTTTGAGCGAGGCGGCCGCTCGGCCGGAGTTGTGGAAACAGTTTGCTCACGGCTTGCTCTCGGCCAATGAGTTTGTGTTTATCGACTGAGAACAGACAAAGTTATTGGAAAACGCATGATGATCGAAAACCCTGACCCAAGGCTTTCACGCCGCGAGTTGCTGTGCCGTAGTGGCTTGGGCTTTGGCATGTTGGGGCTAGCCGGCGTACTCGAGAGCGACGGGCTACTGACTTCGGCAGCCAACGCGGCGCCGGCGGCGGCGGGTGCGCTCGCGCCCAAGAGTCCTCACTTTGCAGGCAAGGCCAAGCGCGTGGTTCATCTGTTCATGAATGGCGGGCCTTCGCAAGTCGACACGTTTGATCCCAAGCCGCTTTTGGATAAGTACCACGGCCAGCCGCTTAAGGGAGCGAGTTTGCGCACCGAACGAAAAACTGGCGCGGCCATGCGGTCCCCTTTC
>JAYVCO010000156.1:0-6583 GCA_043749935.1 Planctomycetia bacterium | reverse complement strand
CGTGATCACGTTGCGCAGAAAAAACGTGCCCCGGTTGCGAATGATGTGCTTCGTGGCCTGATTGACGATCAAAATCTCGCAGGCCACTCGCTTGCCACCGTCGCGCGCGGGCACCAGTTCCTGGTGGATCACGCCCACTAGCGTGTCGGCCAGCACGTAGCGAATGTGCCCTTCGTCTTCCGTGGGCGTAAAGCTCAGCAACCGCTCGATGATCTTGTCGATCGACATGATGTGCAGGGTCGAAAGCACCAGACAGCCGGTTTCGGCGGCCGTCAGAGCGATCTTGATCGTTTCAAAATCTCGCATTTCACCAATCGAAATCACATCGGGGTTTTGCCGCAGGGCGGCTCGCAGGCCCGAGTGAAAGTCCTTCGTATCGCGACCGGCTTGTCGCTGGCGCACCAGGCCCTTTTTGCTAGTGTGCAAATACTCGATTGGGTCTTCGATCGTGATGATATGCCGCGGATGATGGTTGTTGATCTCGTCGATGATGGCCGTCATCGTCGTCGTCTTGCCCTGGCTGGCGCTACCGGTCAAGAGCACTAGTCCCTTGGTGGCGCAGGCCAGATCCTTGACGACTTCAGGCAGCTTCAACTCGCCCAGGCTCTTCGGCCGCTGGGCCAGAATTCGAATCACGGTGCCGATCTCGCCGTCGAAGTAGCCAACGTTGACGCGATAGCGGCCGTAATCGTCGATCGCCATGAAGTCGTAATCCAAATTCGCGTGAAACTGGATGCGCTGCGGCTCAGTCAACAATTCGAGCGACAGTCGCTCGCTCTGTTTCGAGGTCAACGACTTGGGTGTGGCCGGCACCAGCTTGCGAGCGATACGAAACAAGATCGGCGAGCCCGGCGCCACGTGAATATCACTGACCCGATAAGCCCGCCCATGTTTGAGCACGTCGTGGATCGAAAGGTCCGCAAGCGGCGTCGTCATTTGTGTAATGGTCGGCACCGATTGCGGACGCTCGGGCATCAACGGCGAATCGGGCTCGATCTCCAACCCCGATTGCGGTCCCAACGGGTTGAAGCTGCCCGGAGGCGGCGTGGCGTGAGTCGGCGCCGGTGGCATCAACGAATTGGCGGCTGTCGCCCCGGGCGTGCCCGCAATCGTCACCAGCCCCCGGCAATTGGTGCAGTGAACCTGCTGGTCCTTGGGACGACCTTCGACCTGAAACGTGCCCGCACAATGAGGGCAGCGAAAAAGCATCAGCGCCATGAGAGCTCCGCGAGCGAATAATTCAAAACCAAGTTTCCAACCGTCCGGCACGTTCCACGACAAACGGCAAAAACGTGCGGCTCGCGCCATTTTGGGCCGAACTTTCCAACACGCAAACCGCAGCGTCCGTCAACCTTTCAGTGTAGATGCCGCCGTATCCCTAGAGCAATACTGGCCGCAACTTATGCGCTTTCCGGCCGTGCCCGCAGCACGCCTTGAATGTTCAGACCTCGACGCTTATAAAGCGTTGTAGGCCGAAGTGGCGGAATTGGCAGACGCGCTAGCCTCAGGAGCTAGTCCGGGTAACCGGGTGCAGGTTCAAGTCCTGTCTTCGGCACATTGTGAACAAAGGACTTACGGTCGACGGCCGTAGGTCCTTTTTTTGGAGTTCTGACACAGCACGTACTGGCGCATAAAAAAAACCGCGGTGCCCAGCCACATTGGCCAGGCACCGCGGTTGCAACTCACCGCTTCGGTCTTGGGTCTATCGGTTCTGGATCGATCCGCGGTCGACTACGGCGACGTTGTTGTCCTTGTCGGCCTCGACGACCACTTTGTCGACGTCGACCACCACGGCCAGGCGGTCGAACGCGGCGGGCTGACCCGACGTGCTCACCATTCTCAGAGCCGATTGGGGCAGACGCAGCGTGACTTCACTGGTGGCTCCAGCGGCCAGGCCCGCTGATTCGACGACCGCCTTGGGCGACTCCTCGCTGAACTTGCCTTCGAGAGCCGCGAAGATCCCGACCCGGAAGCTGCCCGAGGCTTGCGTTCCCTGGTTGCGGAACTGGACCCGGTAGGCTGGTCCGGCAACCAAAGTGGCCGGCTGAATCATCTGCATGTCTTCCAGAACCAGATCGACGCTTCCAGCAGCAACAGTGCTGACAGCCGAGGTGTATGTGGCCGGAACCACCGCGTTGCTCTCGGCAACAGCCGGGGTGCTAATCACGTCGCCACCAGCGTATCCGCCACCCGCATACCCGCCGCCGAAGCCGCCACCGAATCCACCGCCGAGCAAGACCGGCCACAGCGGGCTGCCCGGATTCTGCATGGGCGGAGTCGTGGGCATCGTCGGGGTTGTGCCACCGGTCGGTGTGGAGCCGCCAGTTGGAGTCGACCCGCCACCGGTCGACCCGCCGCCGGTCGATCCACCACCTGTCGATCCACCACCAGTCGACCCACCACCTGTCGGATCGACCTTCGTGCCTTGCTTGGCTTTCTCGACTGCACCACCGGCACCCCCGACGGTCGTACTGCCACCTGTCGGATTGACCTTCGTACCTTGCTTGGCTTTCTCGACTGCTCCACCGGCACCTCCCACAGTCGTACTGCCCTTGGGGTCCAGCGGGTTGGGCTCTTTCGAGCTAGGCAGAGCCGGTTTGTACTTAGCGTTCGCCTGCGAGAGTACGTCACTCTTCGCGGAGTTCCCGAGCTTGCTACTGGCCGGGTTGATCGACGTCACCTTGTTGCTGCCGAGTTGCGAGTAAACATTCGACTTTGCCCCGACTCCGGAAGCCTGCGTCGCAAGGGAGGTTGAATTGAGGTTCTTCGTGGAAGAGCCGAATTGGCTCATGATCGAGCTTTGAGATTTAGCCGGGGTCAAGGTGGCCGCCTTGTACTGGCTTACTGGACGGGCAATGTTGGACGAACGCATTTGGCTGCCAGAGAAATGGCTAGCACCAGCGCCGCCACCGCCAAATCCCTTTGCAAAAACGCCTTGGGGCAAAATCGAACCCGCAACCACCGCAACCGCCATCGCACATTGCATTTTTTTGATCGAGAACATGATTCACACTCGCTTTCGTGTTTTTTAAGGGGACTTTGGGGAACCCTGCGACCACCGCGGGTTCCTCGTCTACCCGGCTAGGCGTGACGCGAGGCGAAGTGTTACAGACCGAGCTCGAGATAATTCTTCCCGCGACGTAAGTGGTTGCTGGATAACTTGCTGGACAGGCACCTGAGGGGCCAAATAAGATGGAACGCAGGCCGTCCCCGTGCGTTTAGACGTTGATCCAGCACCCTCTGACCTATCGAACCTCCCGCCCGTTGTTGCCTTCTATGGACTTTCATGGTGTCACCTTCCGAGCGGTCAGGCACTGGCTAGCCTGGCTATGGATTGCCGCAGTCGCTCCATTTCTGCCCTTGGCAGCCTGGTCGGTGGCCGCCGAGCCGAACGCGAGTCCGCCCGACTTCAACCGCGACATTCGGCCCATCCTGTCGAACAACTGTTTTCAGTGCCACGGCCCAGACGACCAGCAGCGCCAGGCCGGGCTGCGGTTCGACCTGCTCGAAGCCGCCACGCGCCCCGCCGAGTCGGGCAAGACGGCCATCGTGGCCGGCAAGCCGGATCAAAGCGAGCTGCTCGCACGGATCCATGCCGCCGAGGACGACGGACGGATGCCACCGGCGGACAGCAACAAGACGCTGTCCGAGCCGCAAAAGAAATTACTCGAACAATGGATCGCCGCTGGAGCCAAGGCCGAAATTCACTGGTCGTTCAAAAGCCCCGAGCGGCCCACGCTGCCCGAGGTTGCCGACCGGGCCTGGCCAAAAAACGACATCGACTTGTTTATCCTGGGCCGCCTGGAGCGTGAAGGGCTCAAGCCTTCACCTGCCGCCGAGCGCGTCACACTAGTCCGGAGGGTGTACCTGGACTTGATCGGACTTCTGCCAACAGTCGAAGAGGTCGATGGTTTCTTGCGTGATACACGGCCGGAAGCCTACGACGAATTGGTCGATCGGCTACTCGACTCGCCGCACTACGGCGAGCGTTGGGCGCGGCGCTGGCTCGACCTGGCGCGGTATGCCGACACGAACGGCTATGAAAAGGATCGGCCGCGCTCCATCTGGCCCTATCGCGATTGGGTCATCCGCGCTTTGAACAGCGATATGCCTTTCGACCGTTTTACGATCGAGCAGATTGCCGGCGATTTGCTGCCCGATGCCGACCTGGCGACCAAAGTTGCCACGGGCTTTCACCGCAACACGATGGTGAACGAAGAAGGGGGAATCGATGTCGAGGAGTTTCGCTTTCACGCCACGGTCGACCGCACCAATACGACCGGAGCCGTCTGGCTCGGACTGACGATTGGTTGTGCCCAGTGCCACACGCACAAGTTCGATCCGATCGCCCAGCGCGAATACTATCAACTCTTTGCCATGCTCAACAACGCGGATGAAGAAGAGTTGGAATTGCCGCAGTCCAACATTGCGAAACAAAGAGCCGCCATTGCTGAGAAGATCGCCGCGATTGAAGCCGAGCGCGCGGCGCAATTCGATCCTGAAAAGTTCGCGGCGTGGGTCGCGGAAAGTAGCAAGTCGGCCAGGCACTGGGCGACGATTTCGCCGGCATCCGTTATTTCAACCGGCAATGCCACGATGACCACCCTGCCCGACCGCTCGGTTCTGGCCAGTGGCGACAAACCGAACCAGGACACATACATCATCGAGTTCACCAGTGAGCTACCGCAAATCACGGGCATTCGACTCGAAGTCTTGCCGCACGAAAGTCTGCCCGAATCCGGCCCCGGCCGAGCGCCGCTATTCTCCGAGGGGGACTTCATGCTCGGCGAATTCTCATTGGCCGCGTTACCGGCAGCGGCCACGGAACCACCCCTGCCGCTTCGTCTCGTGAATGCCACACACAGCTATGCGGCGGAGAAATCACCGGCGAGCAACGCGATCGATGGCGACCTGGACACTGGCTGGAGCATCAAGGGCCGCACCGGACAACCTCATCAGGCGGTCTTTGTGCTGGAAAACCCGATCGAAGCCAAAGTTGATGCAAAGCTTCGCGTCACGCTCGAGCAGCGCTACATCCATCAAATGACGATTGGCCGATTTCGGTTGTCGTACACAAACGACGAGGCCCCCGCCGCGTCCAGCCATCCGGCTGAAATCGAAGCTATCCTGGCCGCCGAGCCGTCCGGGCGATCGTTCGAACAAGTCGAAGTACTAAAAAGACATTACTTAGACGTTGCCCTCGAGCTTGCCGAAAAGAACAAGCAGATCGCCGATTTGCGCAAGAGACTTCCCAAGCAACCCACGACTTTGGTCATGCAAGAACGCGATTCAACCCACGCTCGTACGACGCGCTTGGCCCATCGTGGGGAGTTTCTTAGCCCGCGCGAGCCTGTGGCCGCTGGCGTGCCCTCCGTTTTACATCCTCTGCCGTCCGCCGCGGCCGGCGATCGGCTGGCTCTGGCACGTTGGCTGGTGGATCCGGCCAATCCGTTGGTCGCACGGGTCGTGGTGAATCGACATTGGCAGGCGATTTTCGGGCGCGGACTGGTCCGCACCACCGAAGATTTTGGTCTGCGGGGCGAGCCGCCGAGCCATCCCGAGCTTCTGGATTATCTGGCCACCGAATTCGTCGCTCGCGGCTGGTCAGTCAAGCAAATACACCGGCTGATCGTCACTAGCGCCACGTATCGTCAAGCCTCAAAGCTGACTCCTGAGTTGAAAGAGCGCGATCCGAGCAACGTTTTGCTGGCGCGTGGGCCTCGCTTGCGCGTCGAGGCCGAAACAGTACGCGACATGGCGTTGGGCGCCAGCGGGCTGCTGAGCCCTGCCATTGGCGGCCCCAGCGTTTTTCCGCCACAGCCACCGGGTGTCTCCGATTTGGCCTACGGCAGTAGTAGTTGGCCCACGAGCCAAGGCGCCGATCGCTTTCGCCGCGGTCTGTATACCTATTTGAAGCGGACCAGCCCCTACGCGACCTTCACGACGTTTGACGCCCCCAGCGGCGAGAATTGCGTCGTGCGCCGCGAACGATCGAATACTCCACTTCAGGCGTTGACGATATTGAACGACCCGGTGTTTGTCGAAGCGGTCCAAGCTTTGGGCAAGCGCGTGGTCGAGTCGAACGTCTCCGAGCCAGCCGACCGGGCTCGTATGTTATTCCGCTGGTGTTTGAGCCGCGAGCCTTCGAGCGACGAACTGAGCGAGTTGCTCGAGTTCTACCAGGTGCAATTGGCCCGGCTGCAAAAGGGGCAACTCGATGCCAAGGCCATCGCGCCGATCGATTCCGCATTCGATCGGCTGCCTGAGCTGGCGGCGTGGTCGCTAGTTGGGCGTGCGATCTTGAATCTCGATGAGTTCGTGACGAAGGAATGAGAACCGTGACGCAGATGCCCGAGCAACTCGAACGATTGCGCGATATCACACGGCGCCATTTCTACAGCCAGTGTTGCATCGGGATCGGCAAAATCGCCTTGGCCTCGCTGCTCGCCGGGAATTGGCTCGAGCGGCGGTCTCATGCCGGTTCTGAGACCGCCTCGAATCCGTTGGCTCCCAAACCATCGCACTTTGCTCCTAAAGCCAAGCGAATCATTTACCTGTTCATGGCCGGCGCGCCGAGCCAGCT
>JAYVCO010000155.1:0-2831 GCA_043749935.1 Planctomycetia bacterium | reverse complement strand
AGAATATTCGTGGCAAACGTCTACGCGCCGGATGGGACGACAAGGTTCTCAACGCAATTTACGCCGGTTTATCAGGCAATTAACGTGCGATTGCCCTGGGGTCTGCCTGGCCATGGAGCGCGCTTGGTGGCAGTCGTCCGACGAATTCCTGTTCCTCGTCTATGCCGGCATCGCGTTTTGCATTTCACTGGGAACAGTCTTCAAGAAACCGGCCGTCAGTGCGTTCATAGGATTTATCTTGGTCACCGCCTGCCTGATCGTGGCAAATGTCGTCGCGATGGTCCGGCTGATGTGAGTCCCAGGGCAACGCCGGGCGTTGACCTGGGCTATTCACTTGAACGCCTTTGGCGTTTAGCAGCGGGTGCCGAATCGAGCGAAATCGACCGATCATTGCCCGCTGTGCCCGGGGCTGTTAAAATCTGCGGTTTTCGCCCTAAGTCCAATCTGACGGCTAAACTCCGCCGTCCGCAATTGGGCAATTGTCGGAACCTCGGTAGCGAAACATGGCACGTGCGCGAAACATGGTGGTGGCCCAGAGTGGCGGGCCTAGCCCGGTCATTAACAACAGCTTGCGGGGCATCATCGAACAGGCCCGCGACATGGCCGAGATTGGCACGGTGTATGGCGCCCGACATGGCATCGAGGGGGTGCTCAAAGAGGAATTGCTTGACTTGACGGCTCAACCGGCGGAGGAAGTTTCGCTGTTGCGCTACACGCCGGCGGCCGGTTCGATCGGCACCTGCCGCTATAAGCTTCGGCCCAACCAGACCGAAGATTTCGACCGCGTGCTGGAAGTCTTCAAGGCCCACGACGTCGGGTATTTTCTGTATATCGGCGGCAACGACTCGATGGACACGGCCAACAAGGTCGCCGAGTTGGCCCACACCCGCGGGCTCGACCTGGTCGGCGTCGGCGTGCCCAAGACGATCGACAACGACGTGGGGGATAGCGAATTCAAGCTGATCGACCACACGCCCGGCTATGGCTCGGTGGCCAAGTATTGGATGCACACGGTGCAAACGGCCAACGAGGAAAACGAAGGCTCGAGCCCGGCCGACCCGGTGCTGGTGATGCAGGCGATGGGGCGCAAGATCGGCTACATTCCGGCCGCCGCCCGCCTGGCCGATCCCAATCGTGAGATGCCGCTACAAATCTATTTGGCCGAAAGCCCTTGCTCGCTCGAACAGTTGGCCGACAACGTCAACGCGCAACTGCGCGAGCGAGGCCGCTCGATCGTGGTCATCAGTGAGGGATTCAACGTGGGCGAGATCGGTGAGGTGCGCGATTCGTTCGGCCACACGATGTTCAGCTCCAGCCAACTGACGGTGACGCAGGCGGTCGTGAACTACTTGAACCGCGTCGGCCTGGCCGCCAAGGGGGCCGCTCGCGGCAACGTGGCCGGCACCGATCAACGCAATGGCATGGCGCTGGCTTCGACGGTCGATCTGGAAGAAGCCTATCGCAGCGGCCAATTGGCGGCCATTCTGGCGGCCACGGGCCAAAGCGGCTTCATGTCGACGATCTTGCGCAATCCGGGCAGCATCTACAGCGTGCGATACGACAAGGTGCCGCTCGCGGAAGTTGCCAACAGCGAACGAACGTTTCCGACAAAGTGGATCGCCAAGAACGGGTACGATGTGACCGACGATTTCGTGCGCTACGCCAAACCACTGGTCGGCGAAGACCTGCTGACGATGCCATTGGTCGACGGGCGCTTTCGCATGACCCGATTTCAGCCGCTCTATGCCAAACAAAAACTTCCCAAGTACGTGCCGCAGGCCGACCGAAAGAAATAAGCCGCGCAAACAACTTCGCCGTTCTAACCTCGTCGTGCAGTCGTGGTAATTTATCACCGGGCAATTAACCACAACGACACGACGACACAACGACACAACGAAGAAATAAGAAACGACGGCACTACGAAGAATTCATTACCGGATTTTACTAATGATCGAAATTACTCCCAAGCACGATTTTCTGGTCGGCATCGATTCCGACGGCTGCGCGTTCGACACGATGGAAGTGAAGCACAAGGAGTGTTTCATTCCCAATATTATCAACCACTACAACCTGGCTGGCGTGAGCAAGTTCGCCCGCGAGGCCGCCGAATTCGTCAATCTCTATTCCAAGAGCCGGGGCATCAACCGCTTTCCCGCGCTGACCGAAGCACTCGAATGGCTCAAGGACCGGCCGGAAGTAAAGGCACGCGGCGTCGAGATTCGCGTGCCCGCGGGGCTGGTCGATTGGATCAAACGTGAGACGAAGCTGGCCAATCCGGCACTGGAAGCCGAAGTCAAAGCCAAGGGCGACCCGGACCTCAAGCAAGCGTTGGCCTGGTCGAAAGCCGTGAACGAAACGATCGAAAAGGTCGTGCGTGGCGTGCCGCCGTTTCCTTTTGTGCGGGAGTGCCTGGAAAAGCTTGTGCCGAAGGCCGATCTGTTCGTCGTCTCGGCCACGCCCAACGAGGCGCTGAAGCGCGAATGGGAGGAGCACGATCTGGCCAAATATGTCTGCGCGATTTGCGGGCAGGAAATTGGCACCAAGAAAGAATCGCTAACCAACGCGAAAAAGTATCCTGCCAACCACACGCTGATGATCGGCGATGCTCCGGGCGACCATCAGGCCGCCAAGGCGAACGACTCCCTGTTCTTCCCGATCAACCCTGGCCACGAAGACGCCAGTTGGAAACGACTATACGAGGAAGGCATCGACCGTTTTCTCAAGGGCACGTTCGCCGGGGAGTATCAGAGCCAATTGCTGGCAGAGTTCGACACGTATCTACCGGCCCAGCCACCCTGGATCCAACATTGATTCGCGACAGCGTCATTCCT
>JAYVCO010000154.1:0-7688 GCA_043749935.1 Planctomycetia bacterium | reverse complement strand
TCTTCATCGTCGATCCGGGTTGGAAGACCGACAAATGGATTTCGGCGGCCGAGTCGCGGCCGGGCAATCGACAGGTCGTCCACCACATCATTGCCAATGCCGTGCCTCCCGGAGTCAACCCGCGCGACCCCTTCGCCGGCGTCGGGCTCGGAGGATACGCGCCAGGCACGATCCCCTTGGATTGTCCGGCGGGCGTGGCCGTGTTCGTGCCGGCCGGCTCGAAAATCGTTTTTCAAATGCACTACACCACCAACGGCACGGCGCAAGAGGACACGAGCATTCTGGGCGTCAAGTTCGCCGATCCCAAAACAATCAAGAAAGTGATCGAGGACGGCCTGATCGGGCAGTTGGCCTTCCGCATCCCACCTGGTCGAGCGAATTTCGAGATCAAGAGCAAGGACCAGGTTTCCAAGGACGTGCTGTTATTGGACCTGACGCCGCACATGCACCTGCGTGGCAAAAGCTTCCGCTTCGAAGCCGAGTTCCCCAGCGGCAATCGGGAGGTGCTGCTCGACGTGCCCAATTACGATTTCAATTGGCAGCTCACCTATGTTCTGGACAAGCCGAAGCTGCTCCCTAAAGGAACCTGGATCCACTGCTTCGCGCGCTACGACAACTCGGCCGACAACCCGGCCAATCCCGATCCCACCCGAACCGTGACATTTGGCGAGCAAACCTGGGACGAAATGATGTTCGGGTTTTACTCCACGATCGACCCGAACCAAGATCTGACCAAGGAGGGCGCCGTGAATCGGCCGGCCGAAAAGAAGACCGGCGCAACCGCGACGGACGGCAAATGAGTATCAAGCCATATCAGAATCGAGGGCTATGAAGCTTCCGCGACTTCAATTTGGAACGTCCACGCTCTTGCTGGCCACCGCGTTTGCTGCAATATCTATCGGGGGAACGCTTCCGTTCTGGCGTGCTTTGAGGCCAACTGAGTGGCCGCACGTCGTTCCGCATTTTGGCGAACTATCTCCAGTTTTGGTTCCGTGTCTGTTCATCGCGTATGCAGTGGGCCGCCGGGCGCTAACGGCAAGGATCGTTTTGGCATTTGCGATTAGTGAGGCCGCCGCTGTTGGGACGTTCGTCGCATTGGGTCCTCACTAGCTTTTTTTGACACGCGGGCGGCATGCGCGGATGTTAAAATTGGACGCATGGACAATAAGCCCATCGAATTCGTGGAATGGAGCGGAGAGTTCCATGAATTCAACTCGTCAGATGCGATGATATTGGCTGGCGTGGCTGGTGCGATGCTGGCCTTGGTTGCCATCGCGGTGTGGTTTGGGTGGCGAATTCTCCGCCGAAGAAAATAGCTCAAACGATACGACTTCCGGCCCACTCGGCACCTTGACCATCCCGACCGTCCGAATCTAAACTTGTGGGTTTGGATGCGGGGCGTTCTGCCTGGCGGGCGTCCTGGTCGCTTTTCTGTTTTTGCCCAGCGAGGTTCCGCGGTGAGCGTTACTTGTGTGATTGGCTTGCAATGGGGCGACGAAGCCAAAGGCAAGCTCGTCGATCTCCTGACCGACGAACACGAGATCGTCGTTCGCTACCAGGGGGGCAGCAATGCTGGACACACCGTCGTGACCGGCGGACAGACCTATAAGTTATCGCTGATCCCCAGCGGCATTCTCAGCCCGCAGGTGCAGTGCGTCGTCACCGGCGGCGTCGTGCTCAACCCGGCCAGCATTCTGCAAGAAATCGACGGACTTACCGGGCGTGGCATCAAGGTCGCCAGCAATCTGATGCTCAGCGATCGGGCCCACGTGATCTTTCCTTGGCACGTGGCCGAAGACAAGGCTTTCGACAAGAGCTGTTCGAGCGGCGAAAATATTGGCACGACGATGCGCGGCATTGGGCCCTGCTATCGTGACAAGGTCGGCCGTTCGTTCGCGATTCGCCTGGGCGACCTTTACCGCGCCGATTTTGGCGAGCGGTTGAATTACATCGCCCAGGCCAAGAACGAAATGGTCGGCCCGCTGATGGGGCCTCCGACACCGGAAGCCCCATTCAACGCCGCCGAGATCGCCCGCGAGTACGAAGGCTATGCCGAACGCTTGAAGCCGTTCGTGGCCGATACAACGGCCTATCTGCTCGATGCGGTCGAGAGCGGCAAGCGGATTTTGCTCGAAGGGGCACAGGGGGCGCTGCTCGACGTCGACCACGGCACTTTCCCGTTCGTCACCAGCAGCAACAGTTCGGGCGTGGGCGCATCGAGCGGCTCGGGCCTGCCGGGGCGTTGGATCAAAAAAGTCATCGGCGTGGTGAAGGCCTATTCCACCCGGGTTGGCGGCGGACCGTTTCCGACCGAGCAAGACAACGAAATTGGCCAGCACATTCGCGACCGTGGCAACGAATATGGCACGGTCACTCGCCGCCCGCGGCGCTGCGGCTGGTTTGATGCCGTGGCGGTTCGCTATACGGCCCGGCTGAGCGGCGTCGACGCGCTGGCCGTGATGCTGCTCGATGTGATCAGCGAAATGGCCGAGCTGAAAATTTGCACCGCGTATGAACTGGACGGCAAACGGGTCACCAACTTCCCCAGCCACGTCGACGACTTGCGCCGGGCCGTGCCGGTGTACGAGACCCTGCCGGGCTGGCAGCAGGATATTACGAAGATCCGCAAAATGGCCGACTTGCCGCTAAACGCTCGAAAGTACTTGGATCGCTTGAGCCAATTGGTCGGCCGGCCCGTGGAAGTCGTTTCGATTGGGCCCGATCGAGAACAAACGATCTTCGCCGAACGTAAAGCTTGACGCTGGAAACGCGAGTTTTTCTCTTTTTGGGGTGGATTTGAGCCGTGGCTGAGCCCTCGACGACATCCGCTGCCGAAGTGTTGGGCGTGCCGCTCGAGGCCCGACCCAAGCACATCGCGATCATCATGGACGGCAACGGCCGCTGGGCCGAGCGCCAAGGCCTGCCACGCATCGAAGGCCATCGTCGCGGCGTCGAGAGCGTACGCCGCACAACCGAAGAGTGTGCCCGGCTCGATATCGAGCAGTTGACGCTCTATTGCCTGTCGAGCGAAAACTGGAAGCGCCCGCAGCGCGAGCTCGATTTCCTGATGCACTTGCTCGAACAGTACATGATCGAAGAGCGCTCGACGATCATGGAGCAGAATATTCGGGTGAGCGTCATCGGCCGGCGACACGACATTCCCGAAGCCGTGCAGCGCGAGATGCAAAAGACCATCGACATGAGCGCCACCAACAGCGGAATGCGGTTGTGCCTGGCGATCAACTATGGCAGCCGCTTGGAACTGGTCGACGCGGTGCGCAAGATTGCGGAGGCGGTTAAGGCCGGCGAGCTCGATGCGGCAACGATCGACGAAACCACGATCGGCGAACATCTCTACACGGCCGGCATGCCGGACCCCGACTTGTTGATTCGCACCGCCGGCGAAATGCGGGTCAGTAATTTTCTGCTATGGCAGATCAGCTATGCCGAGATTTGGGTCACTGAACATTGCTGGCCCGAGTTCCGCGAAGGCGACTTGCACCAGGCCATTCGCGACTTTGCCGCGCGTGACCGGCGTTTTGGCGGATTGAATCGCTGAGAGATAGGAGCGTGCTCATTTGCTGCGCTGGCGAGTTCTGTTAGGGGCGGTCTTCATTGCCGTGCTCGTTGGCGTGTTTTGGCTCGACTTTGTCACCTCACCGCCGGCAGCCTGGCTGTTAGCTCTCGCCTTGTGCGTCGGCCTGGCCGGAGCTCAGGAAGTGGTCAGTCTGCTGGCTGCGGCCGGGCATCATCCGCTCAAAAGTGTGATCTATGGTGGCACGCTGCTGGTGATCGCGAGCAATGCGATTCCCCTGTTCTGGGAGCAGGTGCCTGACAGTCAACCTCTCGAGCGACTCGGCTGGCCGCTGGCCGCCTTTGCCGTGAGCCTGCTGGCGGCGTTTGTCGGAGAGATGCGCCGCTACCGATCGCCCGGTGGTGTGATGGTCAATGTGGCACTAGCGACCTTCGCCGTGGCCTATATCGGCGTGCTCCTGAGCTTTGCCATTCAACTGCGTGTCCTCGGTGGGCCCGCGATCGGCATGGTCGGGGTCATCGCTTTCATCGCCGTGGTCAAACTCAGCGACATCGGCGCTTACACTGTCGGCCGCCTAATCGGACGCCACAAAATGGCGCCCTACATCAGCCCCGGAAAAACGATGGAGGGTGCGGCCGGCGCGCTGGCGTTTGCTTGCCTGACAGCCTGGGTTTGCTTTGAGTACGTGCCGGCCTGGCTGGGCTGCACGCTGGCGCGGCATCCGCTGGATTGGGTCGTGTTCGGGATCGTCGTGGGTGGAGCTGGAATGGCGGGCGATCTGGCCGAGTCGCTCTTCAAACGCGACGTGGGTCGCAAGGATTCGAGCACCTGGCTGCCCGGCTTCGGCGGCGTGCTCGATTTGCTCGATTCGCTGCTGTTCGCGGCGCCGGTCGCCTATCTTTGCTGGCTCCTGGAAATGCGTTAAGAGCGTCTCGCCTTCACGCCGACGCCAGCTCGGAAGCATGTCAATGAGTTGACTTGCCGGGTCGCAGCCAATATATTTCGGTTATTGGCGAAATAACGAAATAGAGAGTTTATGAACGAAGTTTTTCGGGCACTCGGCGACCCGACACGCCGCGAAATCTTGCGACTTTTGCGTCAGCGGGACATGACCGCCGGCGAAATCGCCTCCGAGTTTCCGTTGGCGCGATCCACACTGTCGGGGCATTTCACCGTTCTCAAACATGCCGGCCTGATCGTGGCGGAGAAAGACGGCACGAGCATCGTCTACAGCCTGAATGTTTCCGTCGTGGAGCAAACCGTCGGGGCGGTATTGAATCTTTTCAAGGCTGGCAAGCAACCCAAGGGGCCTTTGACATGAAGTTCAACTGGCGCGTCGAGCTCGTTCAGTTGGCGCTGATATTGGCGATGTTTCTGGCGGCGGCGCTCAGTTGGTCGCACGTTCCGGAGCGAATTCCCATTCACTGGAATCTCGCGGGAGAAGTGGATGGATATGGCGGAAAGTTTGCCGGATTGTTGCTGCTGCCACTGATCACGCTCGGCGTGTATCTACTGCTGCTCGTGTTGCCGCGGCTGGATCCTGGATACGGAAACTATCGCAGCTTTGCCACCGCCTACAACGTTATTCGCGTGGCCATTGTCTGCTTCATGGCGGCGGTTTACACAGTGACGACGCTAGTGGCCTTGGGATACCAGGCAAACGTGGGCCTAGTGATCACGACGTCGATGGGATTGCTGTTCATCGTGCTGGGAAATTTCATGGGCAAGCTTCGCCCCAACTGGTTCGTGGGCGTGCGAACTCCCTGGACCCTATCGAGCAAACTTTCTTGGAGCAAAACCCATCGCCTGGCCGGCTGGCTGTTCATGTTGATCGGTTTGCTAGTACTCGCGTTGGGCGTCGTCCGGACGCCGTGGATGCTGGGTCTGACCGTCTCGGTCAGTTGCATCTCGGGGATTTGGACCTTGGTTTACTCCTATTTGGTGTATCGCAAAGACCCGCACCGCGTTTCACCGGCGGGAACGTCACCCAGCATCGAGTGAGCGGACTTCTTTCTTGTGCACTTGCTCACTCCCCATTCCGCCCAATCTGCCTGCTCTCAACGCAACCTCTTCGTTGCACGTCCTTTAGGCCGCTCGTGGCGAATTCTCTTTCGTCTCGCCCGGACCATCGGCTATATTTAACGATAGTCCCACCGATGGAATGTGGTGTGTGGCCAGTGTGCCGCCGCTCGCTTGAATGTCTGAATCTACGATCCCGCTGGTCGACGCCAAGTCGCTTTTGACCTTGTTCGGCACCCGCGACCAGCATCTCCGGAAGATCCGAGACTCTCTCGGCGTCTCGGTCAGTGGCCGCAACGACCGGATCCACATTGAAGGCCAGGACGAGGCCGTGGCTCATGCCACTGAAGTCTTCGAGCAGCTCAAGAGTCTGGCCGCGCGCTACGGCACGCTTTCGCCCGACGAGGTTTCGCAAGTTCTGGCCAAGGTGACCGGCAAGTCGCTCGAGATCGAAGACTCGGCGATGGAGCTGCAATTCGCCGGCAAAGCCATTCGCCCGCGCACTTCAGGCCAGGCTCGCTACGTGGCCTCGATCCGCGACCACGACCTGGTGTTTTGCATCGGCCCGGCGGGCACGGGCAAGACCTATCTGGCCGTGGCGATGGCCGTGCAGGCCCTCAAGCAAGAGATCATTCGGAAGATTGTCCTGGTCCGCCCCGCAGTCGAGGCAGGTGAAAGTCTGGGGTTTTTGCCCGGCGACTTGCAGGCAAAAATCAATCCTTATCTTCGCCCGCTGCTCGATGCGCTGCGCGAGATGATGGACTACGACCAGATCAAACGCTATACCGAGCAAGACCTGATCGAGATGATCCCGCTGGCCTACATGCGTGGCCGCACGCTGAATGACGCGTTCGTGATTCTGGATGAAGCCCAGAACACGACAGTCGCACAAATGAAGATGTTTTTGACCCGGATGGGGTTGGGCACCAAGATGGTGGTTTCTGGAGATACGACCCAAGTCGACTTGCCCTCGCACGCCCGCAGCGGCTTGATGGACGCAGTTCACCGGCTGCAAGGAATCAAGGGTTTCTGCCAGGTCACGCTGGATAACGCGGATATCGTGCGGCATCGACTCGTTCAGGACATCGTGCGGGCCTACGAAGAAGAGGAGCCGAAGAAGCGACGGTAACACGCGCTGGCGGCAAAGCATGTCGAGCGGAAGTCGAAAACGGACGCGGTTTGAGCGGGTGGCATCCCTGGAATTGCCTCCCGGTCTGGTCGAACGCACCTGGGAATACCTGCAGCGCGCCGACGTGCTGGTGCGCCTTGGTCTTTGCGTTGCGACCATCCTGGGTTTGTGGATTGTGACAACGGCCTGGTCGATTCCACTCGGCTTTCACCGCAACTACACGCCTCACCGAAACATTGTCGCCAAGGTCTCGTTTCAGAAGGCCGATCCCGACCAAACGAGAGAGGCCAAAGCCTCGGCGGCCCGCAACGTCAGCTACGTCTACGATCAGGATAAGGAACCGCTCATCCAGCTCCGAGCGGCATTACAAAACCGGGTTGTGATCGTGGCCGGCGCCAAATCGCTGGCGGATCTGGACAAGAAAGTCTGGCAAGAGTTTTTTCCCGCCCCGAGCGCCGCCGCGCCTGGTTTGACGCCGGAAGAGCAGGAACAACGATTTCAGGTATTTCACGATGCTCTGGCCACGCCCGAGTCGCTCTCGAAGCTCGAGCGCGCAGTGGGCGAAGTGATGGCTTCCTACGAGCAACACGGGCTATTGGAAAAGCTGCCTCAGGAGCACAACGAAGGCAATCAGCAGGAAATTGTCGTCTTGGCCAAAGGCAAGCCTCAGCAGTCTCAGGTGGCCAAAGTCAGCGACGTGCTGATCGGCGAGGCCGATTCGCTGAAAAAAGGACTGGCCGAACGGCTCGAGTCGCCTGAAGTTTCCGAGCGCGTATTTACCTGGCTCCGGGGACGCCTGAGCACCACGCTTTCGCTCAACAGGGTCGAAACCAAGCGGGCTCAGGATACGGCCGTGGCGAGCGTGCCAGAGCAGTTCGCAACCATTTTGCCCGGTGAGTTGCTGGCGCCTGGCGGACAGCCGCTGAATGAAGATGCCATTACCTTACTAGGCGTCGAGCACGACGCATACCTGAAGAACTTGGGCCTCGGCCCGCGAATCGCCTA
>JAYVCO010000153.1:0-3857 GCA_043749935.1 Planctomycetia bacterium | reverse complement strand
GTCGCAATCATTTGTGCTTGGGGCTGTTTGCAGGCTTGCGCCTGGGCCGATCCGCTCCCAGGCACGCAGGCTTTAGAGATGCAGGGGGACCTGGCCGAGCAGATGGTGGCCGGCATCGACCGCTTCTTGCTGCGAGAAATCGCCGAGACGGTTGGCAAACGGCCCAGGCACTGGAAACGGGACATTTCGTCGGCGGAGCAGTACGAAGCATCGGTCGCGCCGAATCGCGCTCGGCTGGCCAAAATCATCGGGGCCGCCGACCCGCGCGAGAAAGTGACGGCGATCGAGTTTATTTCGACCACTTCGCAACCGGCCCTGGTTGGCCGTGGCGAAAACTTCGAAGTCTTTGACGTTCGTTGGCCAGTCGTGCGCGGCGTGTACAGCGAGGGGCTCTTGCTCGTGCCGACGAAGGGTCCAGCCGTGGCCGACGTCGTGGCAATTCCTGATGCCGATCAAACGCCGGAACAGTTGGCAGGCCTGGTGCCGGGTATCGAGCCCGAGGCCCAGTTCGGTCGCCGGCTAGCCGAGAGCGGATGCCGGGTCATTATCCCAGCCCTCATCGATCGGGCGGACACCTATTCGGCCATTGGGCCGCGAACGACCAATCAGCCGCATCGCGAGTTTCTGTATCGGCCCGCGTTCGAGATGGGTCGGCATGTTGTCGGCTATGAAGTGCAAAAAGTATTAGCGGCTGTCGATTGGTTCACGCACGAAGCTGGCGCCAACCCGCGGTCGATCGGCGTCATCGGATACGGCGAAGGCGGCCTGTTGGCGTTGTTCGCCGCGGCCCTCGATACGCGCGTCAAAGTGGTCGTGACGAGCGGCTATTTCGACTCGCGACAGGATCTCTGGCAAGAACCGATCTACCGCAACGTGTTTGGCCTGTTGGATCAATTTGGCGACGCCGAATTGGCCAGTCTCGTTGCTCCCCGGGCCTTGATCGTCGAAGCGTGTCGCGTTCCGGGAATTACTGGGCCGCCGCAGCCTCATGACGGGCGCAATAATTCGGCCGCGCCTGGCCGATTGGGCACGCCGAGCGTCGCGACTCTGCAAGGCGAATTGGACCGGGCCGGCGCACTGGTTGCGAAGCTGCCAATGGCACGCCCTTTCGAACTAGTGGCCAGCAAGGAAGGAAATGGACTTCCTGGCAGCTCTCTGGCATTGCAGAAGTTGCTGGCAGCGCTGGCCGATAGCGCCAAGTTGGCCCCGCTCTCGGCGCCTCCGACGCCGCTCATCAAAGAGTTCGCTAGCCACGCCCGGCTTGCACGATTGTTCGAGCAAATCAAAGAAGACACGCAACGGCTGCTGCGTGAAAGCGAAACGACACGGAACGAGCTTTGGGCGAAGGCAGATCGGATCTCGCGCGATCCGGAAAAATGGAAGGCGTCGACCCAGTCGTATCGCCAGCATTTTTACAACGATGTGATCGGGCGCTTCGACCGTCCGCCGCTGGCCGCCAATGTGCGCACGCGGCAGATTTATGACGAGCCGTTGTACGTGGTCTATGACGTCGTCATGGACGTGTTGCCCGACGTGTTCGGGTATGGCATTTTGCTGCTTCCCAAGAATATCAAGCCCGGCGAAAAGCGCCCGGTCGTGGTCTGTCAGCATGGTCTGGAGGGCCGGCCCCGCGACGTGGCCGATCCACGTGTGATGAATCCCGCGTACAATCAATACGCCTGCCGGCTGGCCGAGCGGGGCTTTGTGGTGTATGCGCCGCAGAACCCGTACATCTTCACCGACAAGTTTCGCACGCTTCAGCGAAAGGCCAATCCGCTGGGCAAAACGCTCTATTCGGTCATCGTGCCGCAGCACCAGCAGTTGGTCGATTGGCTGGCCGGTTTGCCGCAAGTCGATCCCGAACGCATCGCGTTCTATGGTCTGTCCTATGGCGGCAAAACGGCGATGCGCGTGCCTGCGCTGGTCGAGCGCTATTGTCTGTCGATTTGCTCGGCTGACTTCAACGAGTGGATCTGGAAGAACGCCTCGACTAGCAGTTCGTATAGTTATGTCCCGACCGGCGAGTATGAAATTTTCGAATTCGATCTGGGAAATACGTACAACTACGCCGAAATGGCCGGCCTGATCGCGCCGCGGCCGTTCATGGTCGAGCGGGGGCATCGCGACGGCGTTGGCCCCGACACGTGGGTGTCGTATGAATTCGCCAAGATCCGCCTGCTGTACGCCGATTTGAAGATTCCCGAGCGAGCGGGCATCGAGTATTTTGACGGCCCGCACACGATTCATGGCGTGGGCACGTTTGATTTTCTCCACAAGCATCTCAATTGGCCGGCCCAATTGAATCGCTAGGACCAGGCGATCGTAATCTCGCGCTGAGGTTGTCAGGGACCTTGCGTCCTTTCATACTAGGAACTGATCCTCCCCTTAGGAACGAACAAGGTCTCGCGAAGCCAACCGATGGTGGATACGACTCGCCCCGAGGCTGACACCCAGTTTGAATCCGACCTGTCGGGACGGCAGTTGGGCGGCTATCGCCTATTGCGGCGGCTGGGCCGGGGGGCGATGGCCGAGGTCTATCTGGCCGAGCAAGTGTCGCTGGGTCGGCAGATTGCCTTCAAAGTGTTGCGCGGCAATTTGGCGACCGATGCCAGCTACGTCCAGCGCTTCCATCAGGAGGCCCGCGCGGCGGCCCAACTGGTGCATGCGAACATCGTGCAAATCTACGAAGTCGGCTGCGTCGACGGCACGCATTTCATTGCCCAGGAATACGTTCAAGGACTGAACCTGGCGGAACTGCTCGCACGGCGAGGATCCCCCGAGCCTTCAAAGGCGCTTGCGATCATGCGCCAGGTCGCCGCCGCACTGCACAAAGCGGCCGAACAGGGCATCGTGCATCGCGACATCAAGCCGGAAAACATCATGCTGGCCGCCAGCGGCGAAGTGAAGGTGGCCGACTTCGGGTTGGCACGACTCCTGGGCCAGGAAAACTCGGCAGCCAATCTGACCCAGGTCGGAATTACGATGGGCACGCCGCTCTATATGAGCCCCGAGCAAGTCGAGGGCCGGCCACTCGACCCGCGTAGCGACATTTATTCGCTGGGGATCACCTGCTACCAGATGCTCACGGGCGAGCCGCCGTTTCGCGGCGAAACGGCGTTAAGCGTGGCGGTGCAGCATCTCAAGTCACAACCGCCGCGGCTAGAGAATATCCGCCCCGACTTGCCGTCGGCCATCTGTCGCGTCGTACACAAAATGCTCGCGAAGGATCCCAACGAGCGCTATGCCACGCCGCGACAACTGCTGCACGAATTGCGGGCCGTGACGATCGAGCTGTTTCAGGACGATCCCGGCGAGGAGTTTGAGGGTTGGGGCGCCGACAACCTGGTCAGCCTGGTCGAGGCTCGCCGCGATGCCACCCAACGCCTGGCCGTGGCCATGAAAACAACGGCCATGCCTGCGGTGCGACGAAAGAATGTCGCCCGCTGGGTGTTGTTGGTGGCTGGCTGCTTTTTGCTCGGAGGCACACTGGCGTGGACGCTGCGCGAGCGCCCGCTCATCGCATCTGGCGCCGAGGACGAAGAGGCGATTGCCCGGCACGATCAGGCCGAGAGCCAGTTCATCTATGCCTCGATGTTGAACACGGAAGCAGCTTGGAAGAGCGTCCCTCAGTATTTTCCCGAGGATCAAACGTACTCGCGCCGCGCGACCCAACAATTGGCGCTGTGGTATTTGCACAAGCTGGACTATGCGAAAGCTTTGAAAATCTTTGACGATTTTTCCGCCATGAACGACGCCGAGGTGCAATATAAGGCGTTCGGATTGGCCGGCCAGGCCGTGATCTACAACCGTTTGGAAAAATATGGCGAGTCGGCCGACAAATTGGCTCAGCTTTGGCC
>JAYVCO010000152.1:0-10866 GCA_043749935.1 Planctomycetia bacterium | reverse complement strand
CCACACCGGCGACTCGATCACCGTGGCTCCGGCCCAGACGCTGACCGACAAGGAATATCAGCGGATGCGCGACGCGTCGCTGGCCGTGATTCGCGAGATTGGCGTGGAGACGGGCGGCTCGAATATTCAATTCGCGACGCACCCGGACACGGGTCGGATGATCGTGATCGAAATGAACCCGCGCGTCAGCCGTTCGAGCGCCTTGGCCTCGAAGGCCACCGGTTTTCCGATCGCGAAAATCGCCGCCAAGTTGGCGGTCGGCTACCGGCTGCACGAGCTGCCCAACGACATCACGCGCGAGACGATGGCCTGCTTTGAGCCGACGATCGACTATGTCGTCACCAAGGTTCCGCGATTTGCCTTCGAGAAATTTCCGGAAGCCGATGCGACGCTCACTACGCAAATGAAGAGCGTGGGCGAAACAATGGCGATTGGCCGCACGTTCAAAGAGTCGTTTCAAAAGGCGCTGCGGGGACTGGAAGTCGGCAGCTTCGGTTTTGGCTGCGACGCCAAGGACCGCTGGGGCACGGCCGATCAGCCCGGGCGCGACGAGATTCGCGTCCGGCTTTCCACGCCAGGCGACGAGCGGGTGTGGTTCATTCGCTACGCCTTCAAGAGCGGCATGTCGATCGACGACGTCCACCAATTAACCCACATCGACCCCTGGTTCTTTCGACATCTTTATGAAATCGTGCAGCTCGAAGGGGTGCTGCGTGCTCACGAGAGCATCGACACGGTGAGCGACGAACTGCTGCGACGCGCCAAGCAATATGGATTCTCCGATCGCCAGTTGTCGACGATTTGGGACAGCAACGAAATCGACATCCGGCAAACTCGCAAGAGCCGAGGCGTGGTCGCCACCTACAAAGCGGTCGACACTTGCGCCGCCGAGTTCGAGGCCTACACTCCTTACTTTTATTCGACCTACGAAGATGAGGACGAAACGCCCGCGAAGCCGGCCGGGCAGAAGCGAATCATGATTTTGGGTGGCGGGCCGAACCGGATCGGGCAGGGGATCGAGTTCGATTATTGTTGTTGCCACGCCAGCTTCGCTCTGCGCGAAATGGGCATTCAGTCGATCATGGTCAACTCGAATCCCGAGACTGTCAGCACCGACTACGACACCAGCGACCTGCTGTTCTTCGAGCCGCTGACGACCGAAGACGTGCTGAATATTTGCGATCGCGTGCAGCCTGACGGCGTGATCGTGCAGTTTGGCGGGCAAACGCCGCTGAATCTGGCCCGCGCTTTGGCCAGTGCCGGCGTGCCGATCATTGGAACGAGCGTCGACACGATCGAAGACGCCGAGGATCGCGAAAAGTTTCAACAACTGCTCAAGCGATTGGGGCTCGAGCAGCCGGCCAACGGCATTGCGCGCACGATGGCTCAGGCCCGCACGGAAGCGGCCAAGATCGGCTTTCCGGCGCTGGTGCGGCCCAGCTTCGTGCTCGGCGGCCGGGCGATGGAGATTTGCTATGACCAGATTCAACTCGAACGGTTCGTGGCCGAAGCATTCATCGTCGCGCAAGGCCAGCCGGTGTTGATTGACCGGTTTTTGGAAGACGCGATTGAAGTCGACGTCGACGCAATCAGCGACGGCCAGCAGGTGGTGGTGGCCGGGATCATGGAACATATCGAAGAAGCCGGCATTCACTCCGGCGATTCGGCCTGCGTCATTCCGCCCTACAGTTTGCAGGGCCCGATCCTGAATGAAATTCGCGAAGCCACCTACGCGCTGGCCCGCAAGCTGCGCGTGGTGGGACTGATGAACATTCAATATGCGATCAAGAGAGAAGATGGTCATCAGAAGCTGTACGTGCTCGAGGTCAATCCGCGGGCCAGCCGCACCGTGCCGTTCGTTTCGAAAGCGACGGGCATGCCGGTCGCCAAAATTGCCGCCAAAGTAATGGCTGGCATGACTCTGGCCGAGTTGGGTTGCGAGACCGAGCTGATCCCCAGCCACGTGTCGATCAAGGAGAGCGTGTTTCCCTTCCGCAAGTTCGTGGGCGTCGATATCGTGCTCGGCCCGGAGATGCGTTCGACCGGCGAAGTGATGGGCACAAGCGAACGGTTTTCGATCGCGTTTGCCAAGAGCCAGTTGGCGGCCGGAACCGTGTTGCCTAGCGAGGGCACGATTTTCATCAGCGTGGCTCCACCCGCCAAGGAACACATGGTGGGCCTGGCCAAACGTCTGGCCGCGATGGGTTATAAGCTGATGGCCACCGACGGCACTGCGCGCCGTTTGGAAGAGGCGGGCATTCAGGTGCAACAGGTGAAGAAGCTGCAGGAAGGGCAGCCGAACTTGCTCGATTATCTGGTCGACGGAGCGATTCAATTGATCATGAATACACCCAGCGGCAAAGGCGCTCGCACCGACGAAGGCAAGATTCGCTCGGCCGCCGTGGCCCGCGGCGTGCCGTGCATCACGACCATCCAAGCCGCCGACGCGGCCGTGCGGGCCATGGAAGCGCTGCGCAACGAGGAAATCACGGTCCAGGCGCTTCAAGACCGCTTCGCCACGCTAGTGCCGGGCAAGTGACGCACGGAAAAAGGTGTAAGAGATTTCACGCGGAGGCGCTGAGATCGCGGAGACATAAACCAATACAGTTCTGGTCTCTGTATTTTTCTTCTCTCCGCGATCTCCGCGCCTCCGCGTGAACCCGTATTCTGCATAGCGCCTCAACTCAGCCCGTAGCTTGCGCCTGGACGCGCGCGGCGATTGCTTCGAGGCTGACGATCTCGGCGCGATCCTTGGCTTTGTCGACCATGTCGCACATCATTTCGATGGCTTCGAATTTGGGATCGGTGACGTAGAGGCACGACGGGTGCGACAGAAAGTCGTAGACCGCGCCGTTATCGATGGCCCACTGGACGCCGCGCCGGATTCCCTCTAAGAACGCCGGCTGCTTCCAGTGACTGCGAAAGACGCCGACGTCGCTGATCGGGTTCATCGGCACTTCAATCAGTCCCGTCGGGTAGATGAACGGCTGGGCCTTGGGCTGAGCGGCGACGATGGCCTCGAAGACTTCGGGACCCGGTTCCTTGCCGGGCTCGCCCATCAGGTGCGGAGGATATTTGCTGCTGACCCATTTGAAGCCGAGATCCAAAATCATTTGCTGAATGTCGGTCCGGTCGACGAGCCCATTGGCAAATCCGCCCGGCGTGCGAAAACCGGCCGGCACAATGCCAATCCGCTCTTTCAAAGCCACGCTGGCCAGCCGAATGTTCTCGCGAATCACCTCGGCCGGTGGCTTGCCCTCGATCAGCCAGGGCGAGCGACGAAAACGAAACTGAATGTCCTCGGGCCGCGTGGCCGTGACATTCACGTGGTCGTACGTGTGATTGCCCAGCGGGTGGCCTTCCTGCACGATCTGCTTCAGCCAATCGACGTTTTCTTGCTCCAACACGCGGCCCACGGCGAAACAGTGCAGCACGCCGCCATGGGCCTTTACCCGACGGCAAGCTTCGAGCGTGTAGCGCTTGGTCTCTTCGTTGAGATTGCCCTTCTCATAGTCCCAACGCATCTCCTCCCAAACCGGAAAGTTGCGGCTCATCTCAAGGTCGAGCGTAATCGCGATTTGAGCCTTGAGCGGCGGCTTGCTGGCTGGCTCGGCGGCTAATAGCGATTTGGCAACCAGCAGCGAACCGCCAGCGGCGATGCCAGAGGCGAGAAACTGGCGACGCGAGGGGCGAAAGGATGGAATAGGCATGGAAGACTTTCTTGGTACGTCAGGCCATTCAAAACACGCTACCGTGCGGCGCTCGCCGTCGGCTCACTTTGTAAATAGCTGAACAGATCGCGCACCTCTTGCGGCTTCAGATCGTTCAGCAAATTCTCGGGCATCAGCGACGTGGGCGACTCGTTGATCGTTTCAATCTTATCGCGGGCGATCGTCGTGCGTTCGTTCTTCGCGCTGAGCAACGTCACGCTGCTGGGGGTCTGATCGACCAGCAGGCCCGAGAGCACCCGGCCGTCGATCGTTTGGACTAGGAAGCTCAAAAACTCCTTGCGAATTACGGCGCTGGGGCTGACGATCGTCGAGAGTAGCTCATCGGTGTTTTTGCGGTTCGCGTGCGTCAACTCGGGGCCGATCTGGTTGCCCTCGCCGAACAGCTTGTGGCAGGTGCCGCAATGTTTGACAAACAGCGGTTTGCCGGCGGCCGCGTCTCCCTTGCCGGCGCGGAGGTCGTTGTTGATCCGTCGCATTTCGGCCAGTCGCTCTTCGGGCGTGCCCCCTTGCACGGTTCCCCAATGTTTCTTCACCAGGGCATCGAGCGCAGAATCTTGGTGCAACGAAACGAGCCGCAGTTGTTCGACCGAAATGTCTTTGGCAGCAAATAGTCCGCGATCGACCGCCTCAAGTAACCGATGCGCCCAAGGCTTGCGGCTCAACAGGACGTCGCACGCCTTGGTTTGTAGCTTTGGCTCCAGCGTTGGATAGCGTGTTAACAGAACGGTGGCAATCTGTTCGTCCTCGAACGACGGCAAGGCATCGAGCGCGGCCAATCGCAACGGCAGCGGCGCGGAGCTGGCAAGCAGCTTGAGCAGCGGCTGCACGCCGGCCGGCGATGCGACCTCGGCCAGCAGTTGCAACGCTTCGACGCGCGTGGTCACAGTCGCTTTGTTGTCGATTGCCAAGGCAATCGCGCGAGCTTCTGCTTCGGGTCGCCCCAATCGGGCGGCAAGCCGGATGAGCGTCATGTCGGCGGTATCCGCTTTCCACAGGCGATCGATTTGGATGGCCAGCTCGCGCGGAACTTTTGGAAGGCCGGTCTTCTCGGGCATTTTGCGAACACTCTCGGCCGGCGCAAGATTGGCAAACAACGTTCCAGCGCTGCCACCCTGTTGGCGCGAGCGGTCCTTGAGCCCTTGATCGAGCGCGGCGAGCATCTTGTTGCGTTCGGCCACAGGCGCCGCGGCCAACAATTTTGCACAAGCCAAATAACCTTGCTCGCTGGCTTCGGCCGCATAACGGCGCATCAGGCGTTCGGTAATGAAATCAGCGGCCAACGGCAGCTTCCACACGTCGGGCCGAGTGAAAAGTGACAACAAATCTTCGCGTGCCGTCGCGGCGTGCCCTTCAACGGCCCACCAAAGCAGCAGTGGGATATAAGGATCCTGGCTGTCTTCGCTGCGTGCGATTAGAGCCGCGATGATCGGCAATGCCTGCGACGCCGGCAGCCGTTTGGCAGTAGATGCCAACTGGCTGCGAACCGCGACGCTCGGGTCCTTGGCCGCCAGTTGGGCCAGCTCCGTCTCAATCGCCGGGCTCACACGCTCTTCATCGCCCAGCAGTCTGACGGTCCACCAGCGGATATCGGCATTGCGATGCCCCATGAGCTTTTCGGAAAACGCATCGCTCAGGCCACCGCTGACGTAGAGCGCCCATAGAGCTTCGAGCGCCAGGTGGTCGTCCGCGGTTTCGCTGATGAGCGTTCGCAGCGGAAAAATCATTTCCGGATCGCGGCGGTCGGCCAAAATGCGTCGCGCTTTGCGCACGTACCAGTCGTTCTCCTGTCCGAGCAGGCCCACGAGCTGATTGCTGGGCTGGGAAGTCAGTTGTTGCGTAGGCCGCTCGGGCGCTTGTTTGGATTTGATCCGGTAAATGCGACCGTTGGTGCGATCCCAATCGGCGTCCGGGTCGGGGTGGGCCGTGCGTTGGTCGTTCCAATCGCAGATATACACCGACCCGTCCGGCGCAAGCGTAACGTCGCTCGGCGCAAACCAAGTGTCGTTGGCTAACAGTAGATCGCCGGCTTGCGTGGCGGAAAACGTCGAGCCGCGCTCGTGCAGCTCGTGCCAATAGGCGGCATGCCCGAGCAGATCGGCGGCGATGTACTTGCCGCGAAACTCGCTCGGAAAGGAATCGCCCTGATAGACGATGCCGCCCACCGTGACGTGTCCTCCGTGCAAATTCTTGTGCGGCACGTGATCGAAATAGCCGTAGGCGTAAGGATTGTGCAGCGCGCCGTGCTTGCCGAATTGTTTCCAGTAATAGGCGCCTTGCACGCCGTGCAACATGGCGAAGCCGCCATAGTTAGTCGAGTAAAACAGGTTGCCGTGCTGGTCGAAATCCAAACCCCAGGAATTGCCGCCCCCTTCGCAAAATAACTCGAAGCGGTGCGTAATCGGATGGTAGCGCCACACGCCTTGTTGAAACTCGATGCCGCGAATGTTCGACGTGACCGTGCTCCCCTGACAACCATAGAGCCAGCCGTCCGGGCCCCAAGTGAGCGAGTTGGCCACCGAGTGCGCATCTTCCATGCCAAAACCGGTCAGCAGCACGTCGGGATCGCCGTCGGGCACGTCGTCGCGATTGCGATCAGCATAGAACAGCAAATAGGGAACTTGCAGCACGAACACGCCGTCATGGCCAAATGCCAAACCGCTCGCCAGGTTCAAGTCGCTCAAGAAGTCTTTGGCACGGTCGGCCCGGCCGTCACCGTCGGTATCTTCCAGAATCGTGATCCTGTCCGCCCCTTTGGGTCCGTGAGGAGGGGGCAAGGGGACTCGGTCATACGTGGTTCGCGAATAGCGGTCGACCTTGGCCCGCTTCAGTTCCGCCGGATTCGGATATTGCAGATACTGAATGACCCACAGCCGGCCCGCGTCGTCGAACTCGATCGCCACGGGCTGGCGCACCATCGGCTCGCAAGCGACCAGTTGCGCTTCCAAGCCCGGCGGCAAAGTCATCCGCCGCGCAGCTTCCTCGGGTCCATATCCTTGACCAAATACGGTAATCGGCGCGAGCGCGAGCCCAATGACAGCGAAGATCACGATGCGCCACCGACGAACATTCATGGCCGTTTCCCGGGTGTTCATCCCTTGCGATTCCGCTTCAAACCTAATCGCTGGGGCTGGCGGGGTAAAGAGTTGGGTTGTGTGACCAAGTCTGGACCTCGATTATCCGCGACCAGTTGCTCACGAGTCGACGAAGTATCACAATCGTGGCGGTACTCCCCACGTTTTTGCGAGACTCCCCAATGTTGGCGGCTCAAAACGCTTACGCTCGTTTTCGTTTGCGTGCCGTTGCCCTAATTGTGGGGGCACTATGGATTTCATGGGCAAATCCAGCCCGCGTCCTGGCCGAGCCGATGCCGACCACTGGCAAGGCACCGTCTCACCCACGGCTCTATTGTACGGCCGCCGACCTGCCGCGATTGCGAGCCCTGCGGACGGAGGGGGTGCACGCGAAGATCTGGAAGAACATCGAGGACTCGGCCGCGTGGTGTTTGACGCAGACGCCGCGGAAAAGCTGGATCGCGCCGGTGGCGCCGGATCCGATTTATGAAAACTTGTATGACCGGTTCTATGCCATCATGGCGGACCTGGCGATCACCGAACATTTGGCATTTGCATACGCGCTGAGCGGCGAGGCGCGATATGGCGATGCCACGCGCGATTGGGTGCTGGCCAGTTGCCGCGCGTGGAAGCGTGAAGCGGACGACGAGCCGAACGGATCGAAGGCCTATGCGGTCTGCCGGCTGTTGAAGGGCCTGGCCGTTGGCTATGACCTGGCGTTGGATCGGTTCAGCGACAGCCAGCGCGAAGAGGTGCGCGGAACGATCGCGAACATTGGCCAGAAATACTTAGAGGGATATTTTTCCACGTCCACGATTTCCGGGCCCGGCTTTCACACGCACCATGCGGTGGTCGAATGGGGCTCGTTCGGGGTGGCGGCGCTCGCGCTATTGGACGAGACGCCGCAAGCGCAAGCCTGGCTCGATGCCACGATCAAGAAATTCGAAGACGATCTGCTGCCGCGCGGACTCGCACCCGACGGAGCCCAGGTGGAAGGGGCGACGTTCTGGGCCTCGACGATGCACTACCGGCTGTTCTTCATGGATGCCTTGCGCCGAGTGACCGGCCGCGATTTGTTCTCGTCACACGCCGCGCACCTGAACGCCGACTTGGCGCTCGCCGCGATCGCAACCGGCAGGAAAGCGGGCTACGACCAGGATCACGCGAACGTCGTGCTCGAGCCCTCCTACGGGCAACTCGACTATTACTCCCCCATCCTGCTCTGTCTGGCGAGAGAATCGCGCCGCGGGATCTATCAGCACCTCGCCTTGTGGGACGAAACGCTGGGTCAAATCCAAAAAACTCGTTACGTCACTCCGCACGGCGAGCCGCTGTTGTTCGAGTTGGGCGGATACGCGTTTGTTTGGCTCGATCCGAGCGTGCAACCCAACACCGCTGAAACGAAGCTGTCGTACCATTTCCCGTCGGTCGACGAAGCCTATCTGCGCACCAGTTGGCAGCGCGACGATTTGCTGGTGGCGGTTCGCAAGGGAGAAGTCGTGATCCATGCGGGTGGGCTGCCCGTCGTCATCGAGCCAATGGCCGGTCGCGATGCTCCGACCCTGGCGATCCAATCGCTAACCGACGACGGAAAAACGGCCACGATCGTATGTGCCGGCGATGGCGAAAAGTCGCTCGAAGTTCGGTTGAATCGGCCCGCGCGCAAAGTCACGATCCGCCGCCGGCTGCCGCAAGCGTGGTCGTGGTGGAGTCACGCTCTGCCGACGCATGCCGGCAACGACTTGAGTTGGCCCCAAGGCGCACGGCTGCACGTCACCGCCGGAGAATTGCAGTCCGTCGAGCCTCAGGGATACGGTCCAAGGCTGGCCACGGGATTTCTCAAGCTGCAGATGGCAGACCCGGCGTATCGACAGTTTCCGCAAGCAATGGTGAAGCTGTCAGCCGACGGTTGGATCGAAGCCGAGCTGACTTTGTCGAAGTAGCACCGACAAAAGTCAAGAGTGATCGAGTTTTCGTCGATGTTTGACGCCCCTACTTCACGCGCTTAGCATGGGCGGTGGATGTTTTTGCTGGCACTCACATCGGAGCATGCCCCCATGCTGAAGCGATCTGGACGTCGCGCGAAGGCTTCGCGGCTGGCGGCGAATGAGAGCCAGCGATGCAGCGCGTGGGAACTGATCGGAGCCACGTTCAAGAGTTGGTGGAGCGACAACGCCCCGCGATTGGGCGCGTCGTTGGCGTTCTACGCTTTGTTTTCAGTGGCTCCGCTGCTGGTGTTTGCCGTGATGCTGGTGGGACTGTTCTATGGACCCGAGGCCGCGCAAGGCCGGGTGGCAGAGCAGATGAAGGGCATCATGGGCGACGAGCCCGCTCAGGCCTTGCAGTCGCTAATTGCCTCGTTTCACCGCAGCGGTGGCAGTCCTTGGGCCACGGCGCTTTCAACCGCGGCTCTGCTGTTCGGGGCCTCCGGCGTGCTGACCGAGTTGCAAGCGGCGCTGAACCAGATCTGGAAGGTGCGCCCCAAGCCAACGGCCCCGTGGTTGCAGACCATCCGCAACCGCGCCTTGACCTACCTGATGGTGTTCGTGATCGGAGCTCTCTTCGTGTCGCTGCTACTGCTCAGTTCGGCGATCACCGCAAGCTGGGAATTGGTGGGCAGCGAGTTGCCGTTCTCCGGCAATTTGGCGCATGCGATCAACTACCTGGTGACCTTGATAATCGAGACCATTCTGTTGGCCCTGGTCTTCAAGCTTCTGCCCGATGCCGAGATTGCTTGGAAAGATGTGTGGATTGGGGCATTTGTCACGGCCATACTGTTCGCGATCGGCAACTTGCTGATCGGGCTTTATCTCGGATCGAGCACCGTCAAAACGGCGTATGGCGCCGCGGGTTCGTTGGCGGTTTTCCTACTCTGGACATACTATTCAGCGCAGATCGTCTATCTAGGGGCCGAGTTCACGCAAGTCTACGCCCGCCGTTGCGGCTCGAAAATCATCCCACAGGCAGGCGCCGAGGAAATCTCGATCGCGTAGCTCGCGAGGCAGAAACGCGGGCGAGCTCTGCTATTATTAGTGATGAACTTCAGAAAAAGATTTGTGGACGGGATCCAGGCCAGCAGGTGCGGACAGCGACAACGATCGGACGTTCTCAATGGGCGACTCCATGACCCAAGCACCTCGCCGCCGCCGGTTCACCTTCTCGCTGCGATCGATGTTTATCGTTGTGACGGCAGTTGCCGTTTGTCTGGGCTGGAACGTCAGGGTGGTCCAGCACCGGAAAACGCTATGGAAACAGATTACCGCGGAACGGGAACATCGCGCTGAAGTGCTTACACCTTTTGGCAGCCATTACTTTTACAAACAAGATTATGTGCAGCATGCTCCTAAAGACGTTTCGAGTCTTTCGTTTATTCGACGGTTCTTTGGCGATGAGTTGCATCGAGGGCCGATCTTGCGCAACACAAAAGTCGAGGCGATGGACACTAAAGTGTGGTTCCCGGAATGTGACATCAGCTACTATGCAGGGCACTATTATGTAGACGACGGCAACCAATCACGCGGAATTCGAGCGAAGATCAACAAAGCTTTTGAGCAAAAACCCGGGCCGTGAAATACCGCACTTCGGCGGGTCTCCCCTGGTCGCGCTTTCGCGTATGATAAACGAATGCACCTCGACTACTTTCATCCTCTGATTCAGCAGTGGTTCGCAGATCGCTTTGGCGAACCCACCGACCCCCAACGACGAGGCTGGCCCGAAATCGCCGCTGGCCGGCACACGTTGATTGCTGCTCCGACCGGATCGGGCAAGACGCTCGCTGCTTTTCTCGTTTGCCTCGACCGCCTGTGGCGGCGCTGGCTCGATGGCACGCTGGAAGAAAAGACCTACGTCGTTTATGTCTCGCCACTCAAAGCGTTGGGCAACGACATTCATCGCAATCTGGAAGTGCCACTGGCCGAGATTGGCCAACTGGCCGCCGCCTCGGGCTATGGCTTGCCGCCGATTCGCGCGATGGTTCGCAGTGGCGATACGCCGCAGTCCGAGCGCCAGGCCATGCTCCGCCGGCCGCCGCACATTCTGGTGACCACGCCCGAGTCGCTGTATTT
>JAYVCO010000151.1:0-11651 GCA_043749935.1 Planctomycetia bacterium | reverse complement strand
CCGATCTGGTATCGGAGCCTCGGTAACCGTGTCAGGTCAGTTCGGTGGTTTGGCCGCCACAGCGGTTCCGTTGCAAACCGGCTCTGGTTCAGTAACAGCCTTTGACGGTAACGCCGACTTTTCCGGGCCCGATGCGTTCCACGTCCTCGGCGGGACGGGCACCGATAGCGGCTCGGGGCTTCTAACCGGCGGTGCGGTGGCCCCTTACAACACCGGCCCTGGCACTTTCAACGTTAACGGTCTGTCGTCCGTTTCGACTCTAGTGAGCACTACTGGCGGTTTTGGGCCGACACAGTTCACGCTGGGCAACACCGATGGCCTGGTCACGGTGACCTACACGTACACACCCGTTCCGGAGCCAGGCACGCTTGCTTTGCTCGGTTTGGGATTCGCTTCGCTGCTGGCATTCCGCCTGCGAAAGCGGTCGGCATAAGTCGCCGCTGCGATCAGAGCACTTAAAAAGGCCGCCTTGAAGGCGGCCTTTTTTTATTTCCAGGTCATCCCATAGATCTCGCGGGAAGCATGATGGCTACTGCCCCCGGACGCTCACCTTTCGCCACTCGACGTGTCTAGAGTAAGATGGGGAATTCTTGAGCCCATCTGGTGGGCGAATAAGCCGCAGCGGCAAGGAGATACGGCGTTGCTTCGAACTCATACTTGCGGTGAATTACGCGCGGAACACATTGGCAAACAGGTGACGCTGTGCGGATGGGTGGACAGCTATCGCGACCACGGCGGCGGGCTGTTTATTGACCTGCGCGACCGTTATGGCAAGACTCAAATCGTGTTTGGACCCGAAAGCGGACCCGAGAACCAGGAATTGGCCCGCGGACTGCGAAGCGAGTTCGTGGTTCAGGTCACCGGCCAGGTCGCCCATCGTCCGGAGGGCACGGTCAACCCCAAGCTTTCAACCGGTGAAATCGAGGTCCGACCGTCCAAGCTAGTGATACTCAACAAAAGCCTCACTCCGCCTTTTCAACCCGGCAGCAAAGAGTTGCCGAACGAGGACCTGCGGCTCAAATATCGCTATCTCGATTTGCGCCGCCCCGACGCCCAGGCCACGATGTTCTTGCGCCATCGAATTATCCGCGGCATGCGCGGTTTTTTCGACGAGCATGGGTTCATCGACGTCGAAACGCCCATGTTGGGCCGCAGCACGCCCGAGGGCGCCCGCGACTATCTGGTTCCCAGCCGGGTCCACAACGGGTCGTTCTACGCCCTGCCCCAGTCGCCACAGCTATACAAACAAATCTTGATGATTGCCGGCTACGACCGCTACGTGCAGGTCGCCCGCTGCTTCCGCGACGAAGATTTGCGTGCTGACCGACAGCCAGAGTTTACGCAGCTCGACCTGGAAATGTCGTTTGTCGATGCGGATGACATTATCGGCCTGATCGACCAGCTCGTGGCCCGATTGGCCAAGGAGGTGCTGGGGCAGGACGTTCAACTGCCGCTGCCTCGCATGACATACGACGAAGCCATGGAGCGATTTGGCCACGATGCGCCCGATCTACGCTTCGGCCTGGAACTGGTCGACCTGACCGATCTGGCCAAAGAGACCGATTTTCGTGTGTTTCGCTCGACGGCAGATGCGGGCGGACGCGTGCGCGCCATTAACGCCAGAGGAGCCGCAGCCAACTACTCTCGCAAGAACATCGACGAATTGACCAACTTCATCGTGCAGGACTTCGGCGCCAAAGGCCTGGCCTGGTTCAAAGTCGAAGAAAGTGGCGCGCTCGCCTCGCCGATTGCCAAGAACTTCACTCCCGAACTATTGGCAAAGATCTCCTCTCGAATGGAAGCCCGGCCGGGCGACCTGCTATTGTTCGTGGCCGACTCGTTCGAAGTCACTTGCAAAGCCCTGTACGCGCTGCGCAAGCGGTTTGGCGAGGAGCTCAAACTATACGATCCGAAAACCAAGAACTTCTCCTGGATCGTCGAGTTCCCCATGTTCGCTCGGGACGAAGAATCCGATTGCTGGGCTGCCATGCATCATCCGTTTACGGCACCGAGGCGGCAGGATCTTGCACTTTTGACCAGCGACCCGGGCAAGTGCCGCGCGCAGGCATACGACCTGGTGATCAACGGTTCGGAAGCCGGCGGTGGCACCATCCGGATTCACGATCCTCAAGTGCAACAGCAGGTGTTCGGACTGTTGGGGATCACAGCCGAACAACAACGTGAGCGATTCGGGTTCTTGCTCGATGCATTGGCTTATGGGGCTCCGCCCCACGGCGGTATCGCTCTGGGAATCGATCGCTGGGTCATGCTCTTTGGCGGGCTCGATAACATTCGCGATTGCATCGCTTTTCCGAAAACGCAAAAGGCGACGGACCTCATGACCGATGCGCCAGGACCCGTGGACTTGAAACAGTTGCGCGAGCTAGGCGTTCAAATTCGAGCCAGCGAACCGGCCAAGCGTTGACCGCCGCTTCGTTCACGGGGACAATTGTTCGGGCAGGAGAAACATTCATCGAGGCAATGTGCTTCATCGGGCAACGGACGAGCTCGATTCTGAAACTAACACACTAGAAGGAGTCTTGCAGATGGGCATGCGAGCCGCATTTCAATGGATAAGCTTATTGGCCGGTGTATCCCTGACGTTCTTCGGTTGCACTCAAAATGCCGCGCCACCAGCGCCAGCAGCGCAATCGAGCAGCTCGAAACTCGAAGCAAAGGACTACGACGTGAAAGTCGCTTCTGGGACGTCCAGAATCACGCAACCTGAAGAAACTCGCGCGGGAGCAACTGGGCCGCTGAATTCGACTGTGCCGGCCGCATCGCGTCAAAACACGCCGACGGTTCCCGCAGACGCCAATCCCTTGCCGACGTCGGTGCTTGCACTTGATGATGCCCCGGTCGGAGAGTTGACGATGCCTCGCGTGGCGCTGACGCAAGCCCATCAGCAAAGCTGTAAAGTACGGGTCGGCGACCCATTCCCCGATTTGCAATTGGCGGATTTGCAAGGCCGAAAGCAGACTTTCGGTTCGCTACTGGGAAAGAAGCTGACTGTAGTCGCATTCTGGAACGGACGGCAGCCCACCGCGCGAGAAGAGTTGGCCGATCTGGGACCGCGGATCGCCGCGCGGTTTTCCGCAAGTGGAGTGGCCGTTGTCGGCATTAACAGCGGCGACGACCCGCAACTTGCCCGAGAGCTGGCCAGCCAGGCCAGCGCTCAATTTGCAAACCTCAGCGACCCCGACAGTTCCGGTTTGGCACAAGTGGGCACCGGAAAGATTCCGCGCACCTATTTGCTCGATTCTACGGGCAAGATCGTCTGGATGGATCTTGAGTATTCGCGCACCACGCGGCGCGACCTGAATCAGGCCATCCGCTTCATGCTGGCGAACTAGCGACCTAAACCGCGACTGCTACTTGGTTTCCCGCGAGACGAAGGTTCCGCTCGTTCGGTTCTTATTGCGCCGGCTTGGCGCCCCTTCGTAAGCTAGGTTTGGAATACAACTCTTGGTGAGCTCGGCCGCGGGGTCGCCGATGCTCCCCTTTTCCAGCCTGCTTTTCAAAGGTAGCAAAATGAAAAACTGCTTCTTTATGGGTCTCGCGTTGGCCGTCGTCTTAGGCATTTCCGCAAACGATTCACACGCTCGGGGTGGCGGTGGCGGACACGGCGGTGGTGGTGGCGGCGAGCGTGGCGGGTTTGGCGGCGAAAGTCGTGGCGGCGAAGAGCGCGGAGGCGAGAACTTCAGATCTAGCGGAAACAGTTTCGAGAATGCCGGCGGGAATCGTGCCGCTGCGCAACGTGTCGAAACGCGTCATCCGGGTAATGTTACTGGACAGGCCGGGCGCGATCTCTCGCAAGCCAAGGGCAACTTCGCGAACAAGAACAAACCCTTCTCGCCCGCCTGGTACGCCAATCATCCGAAAGCCTGGCAATACACTCACCCGAATGCAAATGTTTGGGCGGCAGCCACGTTTGGTGGCGCAGCGACCTGGCTGGGTCTGTCGGCGCTGGGTTCCGGATCGGGCGTTGCCGGCGACGACGGGACCGTCTACACCAGCGACGCTGATGACAGCGGCGATGATGAAACCGACGACTCACAGGAGAACGGTTCGCAAGCAACCGACGAGAGCGAAGACAGCGACGACTCGGCTGAGCTGGCTGAAGAGCTAGCTCACGCTGGCGCGGTTGATCTGCCGGCGGATACGACGTTTCTGCCACTCGGGGTCTACTCGCTCGTAGCGGCCAGCCACGAAGACGCCAGCGCCCTGGTGCAGCTCTCGGTCAGCAAGGACGGTGTGTTGCGGGGTTCCTACTATGACCTCGTGAGTGACGAAGGCCAGAAAATCCAAGGCGCCGTCGACAAGAAGACGCAACGCGTCGCTTGGACCATCGGCGCGAATGGCCGCGTGGTGTTCGAATCGAGCCTGTCTGACCTGACGCAGGCTACCGGACCGGTTTCGTTGTACTTCGAAAATGGCCAAACACGCGAGTGGAACTTAACTCGTTTGGAAGAAACTCCGACGCAGTTGAATCAGCAAAAATAAGGACTTGGACGAGGCACGCAAGCCTTGCCCAACTTCGATCAATCCACGCCATGGCTGGCGAATATTTCACTCCTTTAGCCTGCTTACAAAGGTGCATTATGCTCAAAAATATCGGGAAGATTTTGGCCGTCGTGGCCTTGGTGGGATTCATGGCGGCACGTGCCGACGCACGTGGCGGCGGACATGGTGGTGGTCATCACGGCGGTGGACATCATGGTGGCCATCACGGCAGCCACCACCACAGCCACCACGCGAGTCACCACAATAACCACCACAACCATCACGGAAATCACCACTACGCTCATTCGAGAATCCCAAGCCACTATAGCTGGGGCTCGCAGCCGTTCTCAGCAGGCTGGTATGGCAACCATCCCAACGCCTGGCGCTACAACCATCCGTATGCCAACGGCTGGGCCGCGGCTGGCTTGGGCGCAACCACTGCGTGGTTGGGAATCAACGCACTGTCGCCCGGCTACGCGGGCTATCCGGTCGAAAACACGACTGTATACACCAGCGACAATGGCTCGGCTCCGGCCCAGCCAACGCAAACCGCCAACGCACAGCCACTGCCGGCCGACCAGGCTGGCCAGTTGGCTCGTAGCGGCGGCAGTGACCAGCACCCAGAAGAGAGTTTTCTGCCGCTGGGCGTCTATTCGCTGGCAGCCAAGGGTCAGACCGATGCCAGCGCCATGGTGCAGCTCGCGGTCAGCAAGGACGGACAGCTCCGCGGGTCATACTACGACGTTCTGAGCGATGAAGGTCACTCGATCCATGGCGCGGTCGATAAAAAGACCCAGCGTGTGGCTTGGACGGTCGTGCCGAACGGAAAAGTGGTATTCGAGACCGGATTAACGAACCTGACGCAAGAGTCGGGCCCGCTTTCCGTACACTTCGAAAACGGCCAAACTCGCGAGTGGACGCTTGCTCGCTACGAAGGTGAAGAGCCAATCAGCGAGGAGCTCAAGGACGAGGGAACCGACGCCACCAAGGCTTCGGCCGCGGAACTTGAAAACGGGGAACCCCGAACAGAATCCACCCGGAACTAGGGAATGGGAGAAGGGGTCCCATGACGACAGCCGCGTTGGTTTGAGTGGCCAACGCGGCTGTTCTTTTTTTCACGAGACGTCGGAGGGAAATCGCGGTCGCGCAGCGGCTTGACACTGCACAACGCAGGGCCGAAGCTACATCTGGGTCCTCTTGCAGTCCGTCGCGCTTTAGCCTGGGAACAACCCGATCGTGGCCACGCCAGTCAAACAAGCCCCCGTCCAGAAAATCGCCCTCCAGCACGCGGCACAGCCATCGGCCGCTTCTGAAGTGCTCGATTCGCCCCAGCGCATGGATCTCCGTGTGGCGCTGGCTCAAATTGCCCCCACGCTTGGCGACCGCCAGCGAAATATTGCCAAGCACTTGGAACAGATTGAAGCCGCCAAGCGTGAACAGGCCGACCTGATCGTTTTTCCAGAACTATCTCTCACCGGCTATTTCTTACGCGACATGGTGCCCGAAGTGGCCCTGCATCGCGAGAGCCCTGAAATCACACAGCTCGTCGAGGCCGCCGCGCCGATGGCCTTGGTGGCGGGTTTTGTCGAGGAAGCCCCCGGCCATCAGTTCTTCAATGCCGCGCTCTATGCCGAGGCGGGCCGTTTGCTGCACGTCCACCGCAAAGTCTATCTACCCACCTACGGACTCTTCGAGGAGCAACGCTACTTTTCCGCGGGCAAGCGCTTTCAGGCATTTAGCGCCAATCGCTTTGGCCGTGTGGGCCTGCTCATTTGCGAGGATCTTTGGCACGTTTCGGCGGCGACGATCATGCAAGCCGAAGAAGTCGATGTGCTGATCTGCATCATCAATTCGCCGGCCCGTGGCGTCGATGGTCCTAAGATCCGAACCGCCGAAACGTACGAACTACTGGCTCGCACTTTTTCGCAATTGCTGGGGGTCATGGTCGTCGTCGTGAACCGGGTCGGTTTCGAGGACGGCCTGTGCTTTTTCGGAAACAGCATGGTTGTGAGCCCCGATGGTCGGATCATCAGCGAAGCCCCGCAGTTCGAGGAATGCTTGACGATCGTCAAATGCGATCTAGACGAGTTGCGCCGGCAGCGATTGATTACGCCATTGGGCCGCGACGAACAGTTGCTGCTGACGATTGAAGAATTGGAACGAATCAAACGGCGGCGCTATGAAAAGTGATCCCGTTCACGTCAGCCTGGCGATCAATCCGGAATTGGTCGAAGAGATCCTGGTGCGATTCATTCGCAACGAGATCATGCGCACCGGGTTTAAAAGGGCCGTGCTCGGGCTTTCTGGAGGCATCGACTCGAGCGTGGTTGCGGCACTGGCCGTCAAAGCGCTGGGTCCGGAGAGCGTCTTGTGCGTGACGATGCCTTATAAAACTTCGAGCGATGAAACCCGACAAGACAGTCAAACCGTGATCGACGCGCTCGGAATGCAAACGCTGGACGTGCCGATCACGGCACAAGTCGATGCCTATTTTTCCGCGGTTCCGGGCGCTTCGCGAATGCGGCTGGCCAATAAGTGCGCGCGCGAGCGGATGACGATTCTATACGACCAGAGCGCCGCCTTCGAGGGTCTGGTGCTGGGCACGAGCAACAAAACGGAATTGCTGTTGGGCTATGGGACGCAATTCGGCGATCTGGCCTCGGCCATTAATCCAGTCGGCGATCTTTATAAAACGCAACTGAGGCAACTGGCTGCACACTTGGACCTGCCAGTGCAAATTCTCGATAAGGCACCCAGCGGCGATTTGTGGGTCGGACAGACCGATGAGGGCGAGCTGGGTTTCACTTATGCCGAAGTCGATCGCCTGCTTGTGCTCTTGGTCGACCGTCGTTGGCAGCCTGCACAACTCGTTCGCGCCGGTTTTGATGGCGAGTTCATCGAGCGGGTCGTACACCTGATCCGTCGCAATCAATACAAGCGGCGGTTGCCCGTGATTGCGAAACTTGCACACCGGACAATGGATCGCGACTTTCGCTATCCGCGCGACTGGGGAACCTGAAAACCCCTGGTCTCCCAGTCTCGAAACGCTTTTGCGTGCATGCCGTAAGATATTTCTTATGAAATACTTACAGCAAACTACCCAGCAATCCGTGCGATCCCTTTCTCCGGCAATAACCGTCCATTTCCCGTGCTACTGTTTCCAGTGGGGAGCGAGCTTCTGTAGTTCTTTGCTGGGAGACGGTTATGAAAAGAAATCGCACGATGCAACCAACGCGGTTAGGCGTCGAAAAACTGGAAGCGCGCGACATGTTGTCGGGATCACCCATGACGACGGCTTCCGTTTCCTTCATCAATCCGCCAGCAACGGGCGTTCCGCTGTCGGGCGGAGGGTTTCCCAGCGACGTGACCGTGAACCCAGCCGCGTTTGCCGGTGGCAACCCGAGCATCGACATGGCGTTGATGATCGCCGGGTTGGTTCGCGCCAACAATGCGGGCCCGGTTACGGGTGCCAATGCCCCGGCCATTGATTCCGGGGTTGGCCAGATGACCGTTACCACGGGGGCCAATACCGGTATCGACTTCTTTGCGACGTGCGGCTTCGGATCGGCCATCGGCGGCACCGGCGGTCCTTGATCCAAGAACCATCATCGATTCGCCAGGGCTACTTCGCGTTGGACTTCGCGACCATCTTTTGCCAGAAGTCTTGCGCGATGCGATGATACTTCAGCACCGCGTCTCGCTTGGCCTCATCCTCCAACTTTAGATTCTTTGCTCGCTCGTTGACCCAATCGAGAAAAAACTGTGCTGAGGATTTGCTGATCCGCCGTTGATATCCAAGCTCGACGTAATAAGGGGCTGTGGAAGCAAAGCGGTATGTCTCGGAAACGTCGGTCACGGCCCGAATCAGAAACCAGCCACTTTGGTGGAACGTAAGCAGGGGCAATTTGCCGCCTGCCTTGGCCCAGTCATCCAAACGCACTTGCTGGTGCAGTTCGCCGTCCTTGATGATTTGCAAATACGAGACTTTGTCGCGCGTCGAGAGCGTCAGCCCAACTTCCAACTCGACCTGCTGGCCGGTTTCGGCGTGAAACACGTGGCCCGGCATTTCGCCCTCGACGTTGGGACGAATTAGCGGACCGTTCGTCACGACAACGCGGCCGGCTTTCAAGCTCTCCCACCAGCGCTCGTAAGTAAACTCACCGGGAACGTGGACATAGAGCCGGTTATACCCCAGTGGATTTGCGACGTTGCCGGAGCCACTCCCCGCCGTGGGTGGAATCCTTAGTCCGCAATTCAACAAGTGATAGTAGATTTTTTCGTTCCAGCGGCCGTTGCCTGGCGGATCGGGAAAGTAGAATTTGTCGCGCGGCTTGCCGTTTCCTTCGTGCGTGATCACCGATTTACGGCCCAGGTTGCTGTTGGCCAATTCGACGGAGTCCAGTTGCCCATTGGCGACCCATAGCGGTAAATCCCAGCCATACGCGGTTCTGGCGTCCACCCAGACGTCACCTTGCTCGCGAGCTTTCGAGATCGTCTCTTGTTGCGGCGGAAATTCCCGCTCGAAGCCAGACAAATCGAGAGGCTGAGCTAGATTGAAAAACAACAGGTCTCCGCCAGCCCTCGCGTCCGTGCCGGCGCCAAGATGGTAGTATCGGCTCCCATCGAAACGCACCAGCGGGTTTTTGGACAGATCGGACTTAGGCAAAAGCGCCTTTCCGTTGGGCCAGCTAATGAGCTCGGCAACGTGCAAGTCCTCGGCCTGCATCAGCAGTTCCAAATCTTTGGCTGGCCGCTGGACATCCAAGTCGCCCGACCACCAGCCTTCGCCAGCCATGTCAACGAACCGCTTGAGGTCGACGACTTTGGTGTCTTGCGCATTGTCGGCGATCGAGAAATGGCCCAAGCGGACCAGGTACTCCGGCCCGCGTTCGATCTCAAAGGCGTATTCACCTTTGGGCAATTTGAGCGTAATGCTCTCGGAAAAGACAAAATGATCGTGCCAAAACGGCACCTTGGGCGCTTTCAAGGGGCGTTTCGCGGCGTTCGTCAGATGCATTCGGCAGGCCAGCGGCTGCTTCGTGTCGCGGTCGATGACTTCGATGGTCAACTTGCCGCCGGGCGCGGCGAGCGCGTTCGGCAGAAACGCGACCCATGTGGCAGCGAAGAAAAAGAAAAATGCCGGCAGTCGGAATGCGCGATGCGGCATGAACGCTCCTCCTCGGATCATGACTTTACAGTAGCTGAACGTGGCCTTGTAAATGTACCACGCCGGCCTACCCTGCTTTTCCGGCATAAGTCGGCCAATCCGTCCGGCTTGATGCGAGGCGGTATCAGGGCCTAAAATGGCTTGGACCATTTGCTTCGGCTTTTCGGCCAGCGAGCGATTGCTCGCACGAAAAACTCTCCTTGGATACCCACGACAACGGAATGGCTGAAGATTACTACAAAACCCTAGGTGTTGCTCGTGACGCGTCGCCAGCCGACATTCAAAAGGCCTACCGCAAGCTCGCTCGTAAACATCACCCTGACTTGAATCCGGACGACAAAACGGCCAAGACCAAATTTCAAGAAGTTCAGAGGGCGTTCGACGTTCTCAATGACCCCAGCAAGCGGGAGCTCTACGATCGCTACGGTAGTTCGTTCGAATCGATGGGGGCGGGTGGCGGACCTCACGGAGGCGGCGGTCGGACCACTTGGGGAGCCGGACCGAGCGGCGGTGAGGAAGTAGATTTCAGTCAACTATTCGGTGAGCGATTTGGAAGCGATCCGAGTGGCGGCTTTGGCGACATTTTCAATCAATTTCGTCGTGCTGGTGGCCGACAAAAACGCGAAGCCGGTCCGCAGTCTCCCCGGCGCGGAAGCGATCTGGCCACCGAGTTGGAGATCCCCTTCACGACGGCAGTGCTCGGCGGACAGGCCCAAATCTCGGTACAGCGGCAAGACGGGCACATGGAAACGCTGAACGTCAAAATCCCACCCGGAATCGACGAAGGAAAGAGGATTCGATTGCGCGGTCAAGGCGAAGCCGTTGCTGGCGGAACCCCAGGCGATATCCTGTTGACCATCCACGTCGCGCCCCACCCCTGGTTCACGCGCCATGGAAAGGACCTCGAGGTTCGGCTGCCCGTCACGCTGGCCGAAGCGGCGCTGGGTTCCAAAGTCGACGTACCCACACCACGTGGCACGATCACGCTCCGTATTCCGCCGGGCACTTCGAGCGGCAAGAGGCTGCGCATCAAGGGTCACGGCGTCGCAGGTCGCAACGGCGAAGCGGGGGATCTATTTGCCGAAGCACAGATCGTCTTGCCTGCGAAACTCGACGACGAAGCGGTCGAGCTGGTCAAAAAGCTGGACGAACACGTTCAAGCCGTGCAACCGCAAGACCCGCGGCACGACCTGAGATGGTAACTCGATTTGGAGAGATGACAAGTTTCGTCCTTTCAACCGCGCATTGCCTGCTCCTTGCAGTCGACAAGCAAGCCGAGCCTCTGCTGGTGCGGCTTGACCCGGAGCGGCGTGCAAAAGTGTTGATGTCGCTCATTGGAGTGGTGTTGGTCGGACTGGGGCTGATAGCCTTGGCCTGGTTGGGCGGGCGACGATTGCGTCGCATTACTCGTAAGCCACTGCCGCCAACGCAACGTGCGGAAGATGACTGGTATCGCAAGCCCTTGTTCCCCCCCGACACCCAATCGCTCGACGTGCACGATCTGGAATGAAACTGGTTATGAACTCACAGCGGTTTTCCGCGGAATTCAGGCTGCGAAGCAGCGCGGACTTTGATCTCGTCTATCGCCGAAAGTGCTCGGTCTCGGACGGGTTGATCCTGGTGTTTGTGCGCGGAAACGAGTTGCCGCATCCCCGGCTGGGACTTTCCGTTTCTCGGAAAATCGGAAATGCCGTCGTTCGCAACCGCTGGAAGCGATTGCTGCGCGAGGCGTTTCGCCTGTCACGCCTTGATTTGCCCCCGGGCATCGATATCGTCGTCATTCCGCGCGCGGGTGCCGAACCGACGCTGGAACCGCTCAAGCGATCGCTGGTACGCCTGGTTGCGCGGGCCGCCGCCCGGCTTTCCTAGACGAGTCTTTCGCTTGGGCGAGAGTTCTCCTTGAACAACCCAGACTCTTCGAGCGCCTATAATAAATCGCTTTCGCATTCGATCTTATCGGCTTCGATCCGCTGCCCCAGAA
>JAYVCO010000150.1:0-2621 GCA_043749935.1 Planctomycetia bacterium | reverse complement strand
TCTCCTGGGATGGGTCGCGAGCCGGTCCTCCAGCCCGCGCCCATAGTCTCACCGATTTCGCAACCTTTACCAACAGGAACTCAGCGCTGTAGTATTAGTCTAGGACGTTATTCAATCCTGGTTCCTTATCAGGTCCACTTGTTCACGTTCGCCGCCTGGCGCCGCCTGGCGGCGCATCGGCCAGCCGCTCGTCAAGAGGAAGCTAACGATTTTGCGGCCGCTGCCGCTGGATGTTGATTACTCGTCAGATTATTCCAAGGGCACAATTCACCGGGTGAGCGTCCTCTTAGAGGAAGAACTGACCCGCGCGATTTTCGTCGAAGCGGTCGAGCTTGTCGCAACCGACGACGAGCTGGCGGCGATCTCGGCCGAACTGCAACTACCCGTGATGTTTGACACACAGCACTTTGGGGTGCTGACACTCGATCGTCAAATCAGTTGGTTCAAAGGCACGATAAATTGGAACGGCAGCCAGATCGATATCCAATTGCATGTCGAGGACAACTTGGACATCACGCCACAGCTAGCCACGGCAGAGGCTTTGTTCGTCGACTCGCTAACTTGGTCTCGCCGCGTTCAAGAATTTGCCGTGCAAAAACTGCTGGAGCTAGCCAATCGCTGGAAAGAGGACGCGGAGGAAGATCCGGAACCGATTTGCCCTGCCGAATTTCTGAGGCGAATGCAGTTGTGCTCCATCTCGATTTACGCAGATGGCGAATTTGAGTTTTGGCACGACGACGGCGACCTATTTTGGGGGCATTCAATCCAGATTTCCGGGTCACTTAGCGATGGCCTGAAATATGCCAATATTCCAGGTTAAGAGACATACTCGCCATGTGGTCGCAGATCTTCGTCCTTTGTCTCTCCGCCACGCCCATCTTCGGCGAGTCGGCCGAAAATCCCTGGGACGAGCTGCGGCAGGTTTTTTACACCCGCCACTTCAGCACGGGCGAAATCTACGAGCACGACGTGTCGCTCGACGGTCCGCCGTTCCGGACCTGGGCGCGGTTCTACAACGATGAGCCGTTTCACGCCAGTGTGATCGCCAAGCTCGACGCGTTCCTGGCTCAACCGGCCGAGCTCGTCGAACAGCAGCCGCCCGTGCGGCGGGCGATTTTGCTGCGCGATCTGTGGCCGGTGTTCGAGGCTCAGATGAACCCGCGGCTGGCCAACGGTAAGGACGGGGTCAAACCCGACGATGCAGCCGGCCGCCAAACGGCGATTCGGGATTCTCTGGCCAAAGTCATGCGCCGGCTAGAGCTCTCGGCATACGAAGCGAAGCAGCTGCCCGATAATTATCAGGCGACCCTCGAAGCCAAGACGTTTGCCACTGGTCCAAACGCGGAGTCACCGGAGGCCGGTTTTCTGCCCCGCGATTTGTTTGCCGAAAATGGTCCCTGGGTTCCGATTGCCCGCGGCAAGCGCTCGCTGGGTGGCCTGCACCATGCCCTGACGGCCAATTACCGCTCGATTTTCGTCCCGTACATCCGCGTCTCCGACGATCGTGCCGAAACGCTGAAGTATCTGGAGCAGTTTCGTAAGGCGCGGCTGGCGCCCCCGCAGAGTACGCTGCTCGCGCTCGTGCGCCGCACGGCACTGCCAACGAGCGGCGGCGAAGTGGTGGCGACCCCGATCGTCGAGAGCCTGCAATGGAGCGTCGTCGACGCGCCGCGCGACCGTCGCTACAAATTCGTGCTCGACCGGGCGGAAGCAGTTGCCGGCCGGCCGAGCCTGCGAATGCTCACCAAGGCCGACACGATCGACGCCTATAGTCTTGAATCGGGCGGCATGTTCACGCACGATCCGCACCAGTACGATACCGACGGCGAGATGCTAGTTTTCGGCCGGAGGGTGGGACACCCCAAGACTTCGTCGCTCGAGCACTGCACCGCCTGCCATTCGTCAACTGTGGGAACGCGACTCTTCGCCAACACGGGAGACGACGCCACGCCACTGCCGACAACTTGGACCGACCAGACGGACGAAATCCTCTCGCTCAAACAAAAGAGTCCCGTCTGGCAGCTGTATCTCAAACTGCGGAAGTGAGAGTGTTCATGGTTTGTACTAGTCGGATCGAGCAGCCCGCGCGGTATTTGCGTGACCGCTGCGCCGTCATGGTTTATCGCGCGATCGCAGTTTTCATCGCCATTGCTTGCTCGCAGTCGAGCTTGGCCGCTCCCAAGCCGCCGGCAAAGCCGGGCAAAGCTGTCCCTGCTGCCACTCCAGCCGCAGCCCCGGCTGCCAAGGTTGAAACGCTCACCAGTGGGCTAGCGCACCCGGCCGGCGTTTGCCTCGGTCCCAAGGGATTGCTCTACGTGACCGAGATGGGGGAGCCGTCCAAGGATGGCGACGGCCGGGTCGCGGTCATCGAAGACGGCAAAGCACGGCCATTCGCCAGCAAGCTCGACGATCCACGGGCGATCGTTTTTCATCGCGATTTTTTCTACGTCATCGACAAGACGCGAATCTTTAAGATCGACCAGGCGGGCGAAGTCTCTGTCTACCAGGCTGCCGAAGCGTTTCCGAAGCCGCCGGCTGAGCTTTCGGATATCGCGATCGATCAGGGGGCCGGTATTTTCCTGGTGAGTGACTTCGGGAAGGGAGGGCAGGGGGCCGCCGTT
>JAYVCO010000149.1:0-12384 GCA_043749935.1 Planctomycetia bacterium | reverse complement strand
TTAGGAAGCGTTTACTGCACTTTTCATGTGCTGCCCCATTTGAAGCAGTCGCGCGGTTTGATCGTGGGAGTGGCCAGCATTTCGGGCTTGGTCGGCGCTCCTCTATTGTCGGGCTACTCGGCCAGCAAGCATGCCGTGATCGGGTTTTACGACTCGCTCCGCATCGAACTGAAGAAAACCGGCGTGGGCGTCACCGTCATTGCCCCCGATTTCGTGCAATCCGAAATCCTCGAGCTGGCGATCGGGCCCGATGGCCAGCCGATTGGCGAGAGCCCCTTGGATCAGAAAACGCTGCTGTCGGCCGAAGACTGTGCCCGGCGGATCGTCAAAGCCATGTCGCGTCGCGAGCGCTTGGCACTGACCTCGCTCCGCTCGGGCTTTGGCCGCTGGGGACAGTTGCTGTGGCCCCAGCTCGTCGACCGAATCGTCGCGGCGGCCGTGGGCAACCGCTAGCCACCTGTTTAAAAATGTCGTCGTGGCATTTTTCCAGCTCGCCAAGTGCGGAGCTGAGCTCCGCACGGAAGCGCAAAATAACGACTTGCGTCGCTATTTTGTCATCGCATCCCTGCGATGCCGCAGACCGTTGAGTAAATCAACGGCCTGCTAGATCGCTATTGGGGAGATCCCCCACTCGACGATAAGATCCCGCTAGCGTCATTCCGCATCGCCACGCTCTCGGGAGCTAGCTATTCAAAACCCCATGCCAATTGTCGATCCCAACGCCCGCATCTTGATCGTCCGGCTCAGCGCCATTGGCGACGTGCTGCATGGTCTGCCCGTGCTCAATGCGCTGCGCGACGCACTGCCGCACTCTTTTTTGACGTGGGTCGTGGAAGGCCGCACGGCCGAATTGCTGCGCGGCCACAAGGCACTCGATGAGTTGGTGGTGCTGCCGCGCCGCTGGCTGAAATCGCCCCGTACCGTTTTCGATTTGCGACGGCGGCTGCGAGCCATGCGATTCGACGTTACGCTCGATCTGCAAGGGCTCAGCAAAAGCGCGATCGCGGCCCGGCTGTCGGGTGCCCGCTGGCGAATCGGCTTTGGCGGACAGGATGGGCGCGAGATCAGCCGCTGGCTCAACAACGATCTGGTGCAGCCGACTCGCACGCACGTGGTCGACCGCAACCTGGAGCTGCTCAAGCCGCTGGGCATTTCCAATTCGGTTGCGCGTTTCGATCTTGAAGACGCGCCGCCCGAGGCCAACGCGGCTCGGGCGATGCTCGCATCGCTGCGCCTGGTCGATCGGTTTGCGGTCATCAATCCTGGCGCGGGCTGGCCGTCCAAGCTCTGGCCCGCCGGCCGCTATGCCGCAGTGGCCCAACAGCTTGGCCGCTCGCGCGATCTGCGATCGCTCGTGGTCTGGGCCGGCGATCAGGAGCGCTGCTGGGCCGAAAAGATCGTGGCCTGCTCGGGCGGAGCGGCCGTACTAGCGCCCGCGACGAGCCTGCTGCAACTGGCGGCCCTCGTGCGACGAGCCACCATGTTCATCGGCTCCGATACTGGCCCCTTGCACCTGGCGGCCGCCGTTGGCACGCCTTGCGTCGGCCTGTTCGGTCCCATGCCTGCCGAGCGCAACGGGCCCTATGGAGCACAGCACGTGGCGGTGCAGAAAATGTGCCTGTCCGGCACCAGCCGCGAGCGCCGCACCGCCGGACCGGAATCGATGGAAGCCATTTCCATCGAGCACGTAATGGCCGCGTGCGAGCAGCTTTTGGAACGCGGACGGCGGGCGCGGCAGTCGGCGTGATGATAAGCCCAATCTCGCGCTGCTAACCCTTTTCGCTCTTGCCCGTCTGGTACAAATACGGATTCATTGTCGGATCGTTGTACATCTTGAATTGGAAGTACACTTTTAGCCGCTTGCGGCCGGCGAAAATATCATCGAGCAGTTCGCTAAGCGAATTCGACAGATCGCGATGCTGATCGGCCAAGATGGTTAGCCGCTCGCGCACTTTGGCGAGATGTTCTTCGGTGGCGTCCTTCCGATCGGCCTGCTCCTGCATGTGGTAGCGGCGCAGAGCCAGGATCGAGAGGCGATCGATCGTGCTACCTGGCGTTTCGGTGTTTTGCCGCGCCGCTGGCTGCGGCACGACTTTCTTTTCGGCCAGCTCGCGCAGCAGATAGGCATCGAGCTGTTCGATGGCGTCGTTGCGTTTCTGGTTGTAGCCGTCGATGGCCCGTTTGACTTGCGCGATCCGTTCGTTTCCCACGTTGGGGCTGCGGGCAATGTCTTCCTCGTGCCAGAGCAAATAGTTGTACGTATGCTGCTGGCAAACCACTTGCAGGAAACCGGTGTAAGGGTTGGCAACTTCTTGCGTGTGCCACAGCGCCACGGTGCTGGCTTGCAGGTCAGTAATTTCCTGGACGGTAATTCCTTGGACATTGATCATGATCGATAAACCAGTTTAGAGAGGATCGAAGACGTGTGAGGACGAATTTTATCCCCCGCCCAGATCCGTCACAAGTCGCGGCCAGACATTGCGGTGCGCCCCGTCGAGCCGAGCTTGATCTAGGCCGAGTGCAGCCTGCGGCTTAGAATGGAAAGCATGTCACACGCGGAGAACACGATGATTTCCAAGCCCTCGGGCCAAACCCTGTTGCTCGCGGTGGTCGTGGCGGGCAGTTGCGTGCTGGTCGGCTACTTGCTCATTTTTCACGATGCCGGCCCACCGAGCGCCAACGCCGCGAACACTCGCAGCCAGTTGAAGCTCTCCCAGATCCCCTTCAACGGCCAGCGGGCTTATGACTATCTGAACGAGTTGTGCGCACTGGGTCCACGCGTCAGCGGTTCGCCGGCCATGCAGGCCCAGCAAAAGCTGCTGACCGAGCACTTTCAAAAACTGGGAGCCAAAGTCAGCACGCAAGCCTTTCAGATTCGGCATCCGCAAAATGGCAAAGCGGTGCCAATGGCAAATCTGCTAGTGGAATGGCAGCCGGAGCGGCGCGAACGCATTTTGTTATGCGCCCATTACGATACGCGTCCCTACCCCGATCAGGATCCGCGCAATCCCCGCGGCACATTCCTTGGCGCGAATGACGGGGCTAGCGGAACGGCGCTGCTGATGGAATTGGGCCAGCAGATGTCGGGCATCAAGGGCAATTTGGGGGTCGACTTCGTCTTCTTCGACGGCGAGGAATTCGTGTTCTCCGACCGGGATCCGTATTTCTTGGGCTCCGAGTACTTCGCCGCCGGCTATGTTAATGCTCGGCCCCCAGGCCCCCGCTACCGCTGCGCGGTTTTGCTGGACATGGTGGGCGACGCGGACTTGCAGATTTATCAGGAACGGCACGGCATGACTTGGGACGATACTCGGCCGCTGGTTCAAGAGATTTGGGCCACTGCCCGGCGATTGGGAGTGCGCGAGTTTATCGCCACGCCGAAATACGACATCCGCGACGACCATTTGCCACTACACAACACGGCCGGTATCCCTAGTTGCGATATCATCGATTTCGAGTATCCCGCCTGGCACACGCAAGACGACAAGCCGGAGAGTTGCTCCGCGTTGACGCTGGCCAAGGTCGGTTGGGTCGTCGAGGAATGGCTGAAGCAAGCCGTCCGAAAACGTTAGAGTCCTAAACATCAGCTTTGCGAATCGGTCGAATGGACACTTTCTCTTGCTGCGTGGCGTTTGGCCCGCTGGGGATCTATCTGCTGCTGTTGGGCGTCGTGAACAGTTCGCGGCGACCGCTGGTTGTCAGCGGTACGCGCGAGACGCTGGCCTTGGCTTTGGCCGTGGCGGGGCTCGTCATCGTCGGGCCGATGCAGTTGTTCATGCCGCAAGAAGCGGCCACGCGCTTTGGCAATCTGGTCTGGCCGCTGCTGATCCTCTTTTATGTGCTTGCGCTGACATTGGTGCTCATGCTCAGCCGTCCGCGAATCGTCGTCTACAATTGTTCGCTCGACCAACTACGGCCGCTATTGGCGGTCACGGCTCAGCAGCTTGATCACGACAGCACTTGGGCCGGCGAAGCGTTGAGCATGCCGCAATTGCAAGTCCACCTGCAACTCGAACACTTTCCAACCATGCACAATTTGTCGCTGCTGGCGACCGGCGACCAGCAGAGCATGAGCGGCTGGCGGCGTCTGGAAATCGCTCTGCGGCAAGCTGTGCGAACTTCGCCGGTGGCGGCCCGCACGCACGGCTTTTGGCTGATGGTGAGCGGCTTGGCGATTCTCTTGGGGCTTGCCTTTTGCGTTGCCGACGATCCGCAAACGATTGCCCAGGGTTTGGCCCATATACTGAACCCGTAGGCCCGCGAACACGCTGCCCGTGGAGTGGCTGTTCTATTTTTTAGGAGCTTGGGAATCGGGCTTCTGCATGTCCAGCCATTGCGCGAGTGCCACGGCGAGTTGCGGAACGGCTACGGGATGTTCGTCGAGGACCGGCCCGGCGGCTTGCAGACATTTTTTCGCACGCTCCATGTACTCGGGCCGGTCGAGCGCGTTGGCCAGGTACAACAAATTGGCCGCTGAAACCGAATTACCCGAGGGGGTCACGCCATCGGTGGGCATTTTGCTGCGGGCAATCAATTGCTCGTGTTCCGTCGAGGTATAGAACAATCCGCCGATGCGGTCGTCCCAAAAAAGCGCTAGTTCCTTTTCGTTCATCTCACCCGCCGCCTTGAGCCAACGCTCGTCGGCCGTGGCCTGGTGCAGGGCAATCAGCCCATCGATGAAATAGGCGTAGTCGTCGAGGTAAGCCAGCAGCTTGGCTTGCCCTCCGGCGAACGTTCGCAGCAGCCGGCCTTCGGAATCGCGCATTTTGTCGAGGACGAAATCGGCTGCTTTGGTGGCGGCTTGCGTGTAGCGTTCGTTCTTGAAAATCCGGCCGGCATCGGCCAGGCCGCGGATCATCAGTCCGTTCCAACCGGCCAGGATCTTCGTGTCGGTGAGCGGCCGCGGGCGTTTCGATCGGGCCTCCAACAGTTTCTTGCGCGCCGGCTGCAACTTTTCGTAGAGCTCCGACTCTTTGAGCTTTCGTTTCTTGGCCTCTTCCGCCAACGATTGCGACAGTAGCGGAATGTAATGGCCTTCGAAGTTCGGCTCGCCGGAGATTCCATACACGCCACCCCCCAACGCGAATTCTTCCGCCGTCAGGGCCTGTTGCACCTCGTCGCGCTGCCAGACGTAGAACTTGCCTTCCTCGGAATTGGTTTCGGCGTCGAGCGCCGCGTAGAACCCGCCCGCAGGATCGCTCAGCTCGCGCAGCACGAATTCAATCGTCTCCTCGGCGGCGCGCTTGAAATCTTCTCGCCCGGTGAGCTCGTAAGCTTGTGCATAGACCGAGGCGAGCTGTCCATTGTCGTACAGCATCTTTTCGAAATGCGGCACGCGCCAAAAGCGATCGGTGCTGTAGCGATGAAAGCCACCACCAACGTGATCGCGAATGCCGCCTTGCGAAATCTTCTCCAACGTAAAAACCAGCATCTTCTTGGCGGTCTCACTCTTGCGGCGCGACTGGTCGAGCAGAAACCTTAGGTTCGGAGGCTCGGGAAACTTGGACTGCTTGGGGCTGGCCGGATCGAATCCGAACCCGCCATACGTGGCGTCGTACTGCGCCATCATGGCTCGCAGCACGGCATCGACGAGCCCCGGTTCGAGCTTCACGATTCTCAACATCGGTCGCTGTTTCAGGCTTTCGGCCACATAATCTGCCAGAGAGTCGCCCGTTTTCTGCCATTTCGCGGGATCGCTCGACCAGGCCTCTTGCACCTTTTCGAGAACCGTCAAGAAACCCATGCGGCCGTCCTTGTCGCGGGGCGGAAAGTACGTGCCGCCCATCAGCGGCTTGGCGTCGGGCGTCAAGAACATCGACAAGGGCCAGCCGCCCCCCTGCTTCGAGCCCATCAGTTGCATGTAGACGTGCAATGCCTGCATGTAGATTTCATCGATGTCGGGCCGCTCTTCGCGGTCGACCTTGATGCACACGAAATGCTTGTTCAGCAGCGCCGAGATCTCGTCGTCGGTGAACGACTCGCGCTCCATCACGTGGCACCAGAAGCAGCTCGAATAGCCGACCGAAAGAAAAATGAGCTTCTTCTCTTGTTTGGCTTTCGCCAGCGCCTCGTCCCCCCAGGGATACCAATCCACAGGGTTGTGCGCGTGCAACAGCAGGTAAGGGCTCGTCTCTTTAGCCAGTCGATTGGTCTTTTGGGGCGCCTTGGCGTCGGCCGGCTCATCGGCACAAAATGCGGAAAGGCCGATCGGAAACTGAAGCAGACCCGAAACGAGCAACGTGCAAAACGTGCGCAGAGAGTGCATCGACCAAGGTCCTCGTTGCGGTGCTACGATTTCACGCAAAGATCGGTGGGACGCCATTGTCGCATTTTCTCGGTCAATGGCAATTCGAGAATCGTGGCTAGCACGCTTGCGCTGATGCTAGTTTTTTCGGCTGGGAGGCGAAGTATCGTCGTCACCGCCGTCGCGTTTGCGTCGGGTGGGTGTCTCGCTGATTTCATCAAACGGATCCGGCGAGTCGACTGTCTGACCGTCGGCGTTCCAGGTAGATACCTTGGATCGCAATTGCTTGTCAGCCAGATACTCGGCGCGAAACGTCACGGGCCCAACGGTTAGCAGGTCGCCCGGCTTGACCGGAATCGCCTGCTCGGCGATCCGCGTATCACCCACGAACGTGCCATTGAGCGAACCCAGATCCCGGACCATCAGCATCCCGTTGCTCTCGAAGACTTCGCAGTGCTGACGGCTCACCAGCGGATGGCCAAGGATCAGGTCCGTACTGCGGCTACGGCCGATCACGGCAGGCAAGTGAAGTTCGTACTGGCGCGTTTGCACGTCGCCACCGACGACGACTAATTTCGCTTCCACGTGCTACTCCGATCGTGACTCTGTTCCGACTGAATCACGTTGGGGGAATTGCTCTTTCGAGAGTCAGCGCGTCAACTATTTACTATAGCTGGAACGGCAGGCGGGCGCCAACGTGCGAATGCTCCTTCTTTGCCCCTTCAAAGCAGCGAATAATGCCGAAATTCCGCGTCTGTGGGCACCGCGCCGAGCTCGTCTGGTCGCCCTTGGGGTAGGCTTCTACAATAACTCCGCCCAGTCGATCGAATAACCCGGCTGATCGAATAACCCAGTCGATCCGCTAGACCAGCCAATCGGCCAGAACTTTCAAACCCCTCGACCACTCGCGCGCCACGTGCCACTCCAGTGCGCTCCCTTCAAGAATCCACAAAACCGTGAAACAACTGCTCAGCGAAGAACAAATCCGAGACGGCGTCGCTCGGCTGGCCGCGGAAATCAGCAAGCGCTACGAAGGCCGGCCGCTGACGATCATCGGCATCCTGACCGGTAGCGTGGTGTTCGTGGCCGATTTGATCCGCCGCATCGATCTGCCACTCAGGGTCGGTGTGATCCAAGCGCGCAGCTACCGAGGCGCGGCCGTGCGGCCAGGACACCTGGAGATCAACGACTCGATGTTACCTGACATCAAGGGACGCGACGTGTTGCTGGTTGACGATATTTTCGACACCGGCCGCACGTTGTCGGCATTGATCGAGCAGGTAAATGCGTTGGGCCCGCGCTCGGTACGCTCGGCCGTGCTGCTGCGCAAGCTGGGGCGCGAGGAAGTCGCGGTCCGACCCGACCACGTGGCCTTCGAAATCCCCGACGCGTTCGTGGTCGGCTATGGGCTCGACTACCGCGATGCCTACCGGCACCTTCCGTACGTCGCCGTGTTGGACGCCGAAGACTTGGACGCGGGGCATTCTTCATGAAACGGCGCGTGCTCCACATCATACCCACGCTCGATCGCGCAGGCGCCGAGAAGCAATTGACGCTGTTGGCCGGCGGACTTTCGCGCAACGACTTCGACGTCCATGTTTGCGCGATTACGCGCGGCGGCCCGCTGGCGGCGGACCTCGCGCGGCAGAACGTCCCACTGACGATCATTGGCAAGCAGTGGAAGTTCGACCCCGCTGCCTACTGGCAGTTGCGTCGCCACATCGGCCGGCTCAAGCCAGACTTCGTACACACTTGGATGTTCACGGCCAATGCCTATGGCCGCGCCGCCGCGCTGGGCGCCGGCGTGCGACACATCGTGGCCAGCGAGCGCTGTGTCGATCCTTGGAAAATGTGGCACCACCTGGCGATCGATCGTCACTTTGCCAAACGGACGGCAAGAATCGTGGTCAATAGCCGGGGCGTGCAAGAGTTTTATGTCGAGCACGGGCTGCCGGCCGACAAGTTTCGCCTGATCCCCAATGGCATTGGGCCCGCGGCCGCGAGCACCGTTTCGCGCGAAGAATTGCTGGCCGAATTGAATCTGCCTCCGAACGCCAGGTTGATGGGCGCCGTCGGCCGGTTGTGGCCACAAAAGCGGATCAAGGACTTGATTTGGGCCACCGATCTGCTGAAGGTCATTCGCGATGACGCCCACCTGTTGATCATCGGTGACGGGCCGCAGCGGCAAATCCTCGAACGCTACCGCCGCATGTGCCAATTGGAAGACAAGGTGCATTTTCTCGGCGAGCGCGACGACGTGGCCCGGCTCATGCCTCACTTCGACTTGCTGTGGCTAGCCAGCGGCTATGAGGGTTTGCCCAACGTGGTGATGGAAGCCATGAGCTGCGGCGTCCCCGTGGTGGCGACCGATATTTGGGGCAATCGCGAATTGGTGGTCCACGACCAGACCGGCTACTTGACGCCCGTCGGAGATCGGGCCAGTTTCGCCCGTTTTGCCCACAAAATTCTGGAAAACCCTGAGCTGGCGGCACGCATGGGGGCAGCCGGTAAGCAACGCATGGCCAGCGAATTCACGATTGGCGCCATGGTCGAGCGGCACGCGGCGCTATACCGTGAAATAATGGAGTGACGTGCTTTTCACTCCAAGATTCAAGATCGTCGTTGACCTGCAATTCGCATCACGCTCGCTAACAGCCTGAGACGCCCCGCATGTGTGGGATCACCGGAGCTATTTGGAACGACCCGGCCGCGGCCCTTCCGCACGACGTGCTCGAACGGATGACGGCCGTGCTCGCGCATCGCGGCCCGGACGACCAGGGTACGTTCGAGAGCGAGTTCCATTTGAGGCCCGGATATGGCTCGACTCCCGGCGTGGCGCTGGGCCATCGCCGGCTGTCCATCATCGACGTGGCGGGCGGGCATCAGCCGCTGGCGAATGAAGACGGCTCGGTGTGGATTGTCTTCAATGGAGAAATCTTCAACCACCACCAGCTTCGACAGCGGCTCGAAGGAGCCGGCCATCGATTCCGCACCCACTGTGATACCGAAGCGATCGTTCATCTTTACGAAGATGAAGGACTCGATTTTCTCCAGCATCTCAATGGCATGTTCGCACTGGCCATCTGGGATGCCAACAAACGGCAGCTGGTGCTGGCTCGCGATCGGTTGGGCAAGAAACCGCTCTATTATCGCCAAGAGCCGAAGCGGCTGCTCTTTGCAAGTGAACTTAAAAGCCTGCTCCAAGTGCCCGGCATCGAGCGGCAAGTCGATCCGCAAGCTCTCGACGAATATCTCACATACAACTACGTCCCCCATCCGCACACGATCTTTCGCGGATTTTCGAAACTGCCGCCAGCCCACTACGGCATTTACGAGGACGGCCGCTTCTCGACGCACTGCTACTGGAACCCCGATTTCGATACCGAAGTAAATCGCCCGTTGGCCGATTACGCCGCCGAGCTGCGCGAGTTGCTCACCTCTTCGGTGCGCATGCGGCTCGAGTCGGACGTGCCCTTGGGCGCGTTTCTATCGGGCGGCGTCGACTCGTCGCTGATCGTGGGTCTGGCCCAGCGGCTGCTCGGGCAACCGATGAAGACATTTTCGATCGGTTTCGCCGCGCCCGAATATGACGAAACGCCACAGGCCCGCGAGGTCGCCCGTCGGCTCGGCACCGAGCACCATGAATTCCGGGTCGAGCCGCAGTGCATCGACGTGCTCGAAAAACTGGTCTGGCACTACGACGAGCCATTCGCCGATAGCTCGGCCGTGCCCACTTATCATGTCGCCAAGCTCAGCCGCCAATATGTAACAGTGGCGTTGACGGGCGATGGCGGCGACGAGCTGTTTGCCGGCTACGATCGCTATCGGGCGGTTCGCGCGGCGAGTTGGTTCGACCACTTGCCGGCTTCGCTACTCCAATGGGTCAGCCGTCGCGACTGGCAGGGCCAGACCTCAGGGCGGCCGCAGCGATCGCTGCTCAGGCGTGCCGGCCGATTCGCCGAGGCACTCGGCTATTCCCCGGCGCGGCGATACCTGGAATGGGTCTCACTGTTCAACGAAAGCCGTCGCGCCGATCTGTATAGCGAACACTTCCTGACCCAATTGCCGAATGCCGATCCGTTCGCGTTCCTGGCCCAAGCGTTCGCCCGCACTCCACATCGTGATCCGGTGACAGCCGCCAGCCTGGCCGATTTGGTCACCTATCTGCCCTGCGATCTGTTGACCAAAGTCGACATCGCTTCGATGGCCAACAGCCTGGAATGCCGCACGCCATTTTTGGACCATCGGGTCGTCGAGCTGGCGGCCCGCATGCCCATCGGCTGCAAACTGCACGGCGGGCGCGGCAAACGCATCTTGCGAGAGGCCTTTCCCGAGCTACTGCCCCGCACGATTTTCAATCGTCCCAAACGGGGTTTTGGCGTCCCCTTGGCCGCTTGGTTTCGGGGCGAACTGAAGGAGTATTCGCGCGAGGTCCTGCTCGATCGGCCTGCGGCCAACCGCGATTACTTTCGCCCGGGCGCGGTCCAGCGGCTTTGGGAAGAACACCAGACGGGCCGGTTCGACCACGGCTATCGCCTGTGGGGATTGCTGTTTTTCGAGCTCTGGCACCGGCAATGGGTCGACAACCAACCGGCACAAACAGCAGTACCCGACCGGGCAATTGCCTGAGTGTCCGCCAACCACCGGGCGGAGAATCGGCATACCAGAAACGTCCGGCTTTGCTGGCGAATGGCTCAGCCCTTTAGTCTACTTTGCCGAATGGATAAGATGCAGGGGCGGATGAACCGCTTGCTCGAGCCGATTTTGAGGGTGCAGCATGAACAATGTCTTGGCAGTGGTCTTGGCCGGAGGCAAAGGGGAACGGCTGGAGCCTTTGACGCGAGACCGGGCCAAGCCCGCGGTCCCTTTCGGCGGCGGCTACCGGATCATCGACTTCACGCTGTCGAATTGCCTCAACAGCGGCCTGCGGAAGATGCTGATCCTCACGCAATACAAGGCGATGAGCCTCGATCGGCACATCAACCTGGGCTGGCGGCGGCTGTTGTGCCGCGAGTTGGGCGAGTTCATCGACGTCGTGCCCCCCCAGCAGCGCATCGACGAGCATTGGTATCAGGGCACGGCCGACGCGGTCTATCAGAACATCTACACGCTGGAAAAAGAACGCCCGGAATACGTGGTGATTCTGGCCGGCGATCACATTTATAAAATGGATTACTACAGCCTGGTGGAATTCCATAAGGAAAACCAGGCCGATCTAACGGTCAGCGCCTTGCGCGTGCCGGCTTCGGAATGTCGCCACTTCGGCGTGATTGAGAGCGACTCCGACAAAAGAATCGTTGGCTTTCACGAAAAGCCCACGGTGCCAATCACGATTCCGGGCGACGACGAGCACATCTTCGCCTCGATGGGCATCTATGTGTTTACCGCACGGTTTCTGTTCGAGCAGTTGTGTCTCGATGCGACGCGGCCCGGCAGCCAGCACGATTTTGGCCGCAACATCATTCCCTCGATCATCGACACGCACCGCGTCATGGCCTTTCCGTTCCGCGACGAGAATCGCAAGGGCGGAGCTTATTGGCGCGACGTAGGCACGCTCGATGCCTACTTCGAGGCGAACATGGACCTGATCTCGGTCGATCCACAGCTGAACATGTACGACGAGCGGTGGCCCATTCGCACCTACCTGCCCAACTTTCCGCCGCCGAAATTCGTGTTTGCCGAAGAGGGCTTTAACGCCCGCCGCGGCCAGGCGCTCGATAGCATCGTCTGCCAAGGCTCGATCATCTCGGGCGGAACGGTCGAACGTTCGCTCTTGGGCACCAACACCCGAGTCAACAGCTTCGCCCACGTGCAAGACTCGATCTTGCTAGACAACGTCGACATCGGCCGCCACGCGAGAGTGCGCCGGGCGATCATCGACAAGGGCGTCCACATTCCGCCCGGCACTCAGATTGGCTTCGATCCCGAGCACGACCGCGCCCGCGGCTTCACCGTGAGCGAAGGCGGCGTAGTCGTGATCGCCAAAGCCGACGGCGTGGATCATTTTTTGGAGGCGGAAGCGCTGCAGAGGTAGTGACGAGGTTGGCCACCGAGGTCGCCGAGAAGAACACGCAGGTCCGGTGAAATTCGTTGTGTCGTCGTGCCGTTGTAGTTCTTTGCCCGGTTTCAAATTACCACGA
>JAYVCO010000148.1:0-16012 GCA_043749935.1 Planctomycetia bacterium | reverse complement strand
CTCGTTCGATGCTTCTCCAACCCCAATTTCTAGAAAAACGAAGAACCTAAAGGTTTCGCCTGAAGGCGAGGGATTTAGACCCATCGCAAGGACATTAACCAAGACTCGCGCTCAATGCGTGTTAGAGGCACTCTTCTTAATGTTTTGAGTCCATCAAGAAGCATCGAGTAGGTCTTCAACCACCTTCGCCCCGGTCACTGGCGAATCAGTCAAGGATTCCTCCCTTCCGTGGTGCAGGTATTTCAGGCGGTCGTGATCCAATCCCAACTGGTGTAGGATCGTGGCGAGCAGATCGGGGCAGCTCACGCGGTTCTCGATTGACTTGTAGCTGAAGTCGTCGGTGCGGCCGTGGACGTGGCCGGCCTTGAAGCCGCCGCCGGCGACGATCAGGCTGAAGGCATTGCGATTGTGGTCGCGGCCGCTGGCCTTTTGCGAAATCGGTAGCCGGCCGAACTCGCCCGTCCAGAGCACGATCGTCGAGTCCAACAGCCCGCGCTGCTTGAGATCGCGAATCAATCCGGCCGTGGGATGGTCGACTTGCGGGCAGAGCACTTCCAGCCCGGGCTTGATCTTTTCGTGATGGTCCCACGCCATGGTTCCCGACTTGACCGGCACCATCACTTGAATGAACCGCACGCCCGACTCGACCAGCCGGCGGGCCATCAGGCAGCGCGTGCCGAAATTCTCCGTGACCGGACTGTCCAGGCCATACAGGGCGCGCATGCCGGCCGTCTCGCCCGAGATGTCGAGCACGCGCTCGGCGGCGGTTTGCATGCGGGCGGCCAATTCATAGTTGCGAATGCGCGCGTCGAGCTCGCTCTCGCGCGGATAAAGCTTGCGCCGCTCTTCATTCAGTTTGGCCAGCGCCGCCAGGTCGTTGCGTTGCACGCCCGGGGGCAAGGCGACGGCAGGGTGCAAGTCGAGCACGGCGGCGCCGCGCGACTGGATCTCGGTGCCGCGATAAACGGCCGGCAGCCAGCCGTTTTCCCACATCGTCGTGCCGCCGTTGTTGTAACCCTCGGGATCGCGCAGCACGACGTAGGCGGGCAGGTTTTGATTCTCGGTGCCCAGGGCGTAACCGATCCACGATCCGAGCGTGGGCCGACCAGGAAAGATCTTGCCCGTATTCAAGCAACGGGTGGCCTGCGGATGGTTGTTGTTGTCGCTGTACATCGAGCGGACGAGGCAAATCTCGTCGGCGATCGAACCGATGGCCGGCAGCAGTTCGGAAATTTCCATGCCCGAGTTGCCGTGGCGCTCGAAACGAAACGGGCTGCCCATCAGCTTCTTCGTTTCGCTGCCCGGCTGCAGCGTTTCGACTTGCTCGGCATATTCCTGGCCGTCGCGTTTCCGCAATTCGGGCTTGGGATCGAATAGATCGATCTGGCTCGGCCCGCCGACCTGCATGAGCATGATGACCGAAGTGGCTCGGGCCGGCAGATGGCCCATGCGAGGCCGCAAGTCGGAGCCGCCAATTGCCGTCGCAGCCCGGGCCTGGTCTTGCTCGATCAGATGTGCCAACGCCAAGCCGCTGAAACCCCAGGTGGCCTGCTGGAGGAATTCTCGACGGTTGGCAAATAGCGGGTTTTCCATGTCGTCATTCCGCGTACAAGAATTCGCTGGTATTGAGCACCGTTTGGCAAAGTTGCACGAGTGCCTGATGCGCCGCGAGCTGCTCGCTCGCCCCGGACTTCCGGCAGAGGAGCGTCTGCTCGTCGACGAGTTGCCGACAGGTCGCCGCTTCGGCCGCGTTGGGCGAGCGCGCGAGAGCCAGGCGAAAGAGTTTGTCGATGGCCTCGCCGGACGATATCGGCGCGAGCGAAGTTGTCGCCGCGATGTCTTCCACGCGCCGGGCAAGTTGTTCGGACGCTTCGGCTATGAAAGTATCGTTCAGCATCATCAAGGATTGCAGCGGCACCGCCGAGGCGTCGCGCTTCAGGCAATTTGTCGCAACCAAAGGCTGGTCGAAAACCGTCAGCAACGAAAGATTGTAGGCTCGGCGGGTCACGAGATAGATGCTGCGTCGCGAGGCTTCATCCGGATGCGCCAATCGCTCCTTGGCAACAACCACCATGCCATCGGGCCGGGCATTGATGGCGACCGGCGGACCTCCCATCGCGCGGTTGAGCGTTCCACTGACTGCCAGGATTGAATCACGCACGACTTCCGACTCGAGCCGCCGCAGCCGCATCCGCCACAACAATTCATTGGCCGGATCGACGGCCTCCGCGTCGATTACCGCCGGCGCGCCACTCGCATCGCGGTGCGACGCCTGGCGATATGCTGTGGAGAGTACCATCAGTTTGATTAGCGGCTTGACGCGCCAATTGCCTTCGACGAATTGGGCGCTCAACCATTCGAGCAATTCAGGATGCGTTGGCGGCTGACCCTGGGCGCCGAAATTGTCGGCGGTCGGGACGATTCCGCGGCCAAAGATCTGCTGCCAGACGCGATTGACCGCCACGCGCGCGAGCAACGCGCTCGCCGGCGAGTCGCGCTCGGTCAGCCAGCGGGCCAGCGCCATGCGGCGTCCGCTGGTGCCTTCCATCGGCGCGGTGACGGCCGCCAAAGCCGTGGCCTCGCAGCGCGAGAGGACCCGCAAGAAGCCCGGCGCGACTTCCGCTCCGGGCGACTCTTCACTGCCGCGCACCAAGAGATATGTCGGCGGCGGCGGTCCGACGTCATATAAGGCTTGAATCTTGCCCCACTTGAGCCGCCGGGCTTCCGTCGCGGCGATTTCGTTTTCGAGGTGTGTTGCCGATGTCTTGTCTGCTTCATTGAGCTCGACAGCGATCGCCTCGCGGCTGGGGGTCAGTTCCTTGCCGAACTTCTCGGCGAGATATTTTTGCACCGGCGTGCGTTTATCGGCAGCAGCTTCGATGGCTCCTCGGGTATCCTGGCGAATCGCTTCGGGCAGTTTGGCCAGGGCCGCCTCGAACAATCGCTGCCGGTGCGGACGGCGCAGGTCGTCCAGTTGTTGCCGCAAAGTCTGCAACTGGGCATCGATCGCGGCATTGTGACGCTCGATGGCCGCCTGCTCGATCTTCGAGACATCGGGAATCGCCCGATCGTTGGTCTTGGTTTCCGTCGGGATGACCGAACGCCAGGCTTGCGGGTTGTAGGCCGGCGTGAGAATCGCCATCAAGCGGTAGTAATCTTCCTGCGGAATCGGATCGAACTTGTGGCTGTGGCAACGCGCGCAATTGAGCGTCAGGCCCAACAGGCCGGTGCCCATCGTTTCCAGCGTGTCGTGCATGATGCCAAAGAAATTCTGCGGAATGACGCCGACGTCTTCATGCGTCAAGTCGCGCGCCGTCCGCAGATAGCCGGTCGCCACCAACGCCTCGCGCATCTGGGGCGTGAAGCGCTCCGCGCGGCGCCAATCGTACAACTCGTCGCCGGCCAACTGCTCGGTGATGAACCGATCGTACGGCTTGTCTTCGTTCAGCGCGCGAACGACCCAATCGCGATAGCGCCATTTGCCTTCGGCCAGCATGACATTCGTGGCGTCGGTATCAAAGCCGATCGTGTCCACATATCCGGCGACATCCAACCAATGCCGGCCCCAACGCTCGCCGAAATGGGGCGACGCGAGCAGGCGATCGACAAGCCGTTCGTAGGCTCCGGGATCATGATCGGCTAGATAGGCATCGATCTCCCCGGGCTCGGGGGGCAGACCGATGAGGTCAAGGTATAGACGCCGAACGAGGGTCGTCGCTTGAGCATCCAAAGAAAACCCCAGCCCCTTGGTTTCAAGCTTCGCCAATAGGAATGCGTCGATAGGAGTGCGGCGGCTCTCGATCTGTTTTATTGAAGGCACCGGCACTGCCTGCAGCGGGCGGAAGGACCAGAATCTTCGATCTCGATCGCTCACGCCCGAAACGGGCGGCGGAACCACGTCGGGCTGATCGGCCGGCGCGCCGGCGGCAATCCACGCGCGGAGGACAGCGACGTCGTCGGGCGAAAGTTGCCGCTCTCCTTTGGGGGGCATTTCGCGCTGGTCGATTTTCTCCAGGATCAGACTAGCCGGTACGTCTGACTTGACCAGGGCCGGACCGCTCTCACCACCACGCAGCATCGAGCCCACGGTCCGCAGATCCAATCCGCCTTTGGGTTCATCGGCGCCGTGGCAGATTACACAGCGCGTCGCCAGAATCGGCCACACGTCGCGCTCGAACCGCGGCTGAGGTTCGATGGCCGAGGCGAATGCCGACGAAGAAGCCAACAAACCTGCCGCGAGTAGAGGCCGCCAGGGCCGACAATCGGTTCTCGTTTTCGTTTTGAGCTGTCGAGCCATGAGCGCAAGTGACTCCACGAATCGAGCAATAACCCTCGCTGCTGATGATATTCCCGCGATGGGGCGCCGTGCAAGCAAATGAAACCGGTCTATTGATGCATGAGATGGTTTTCGCACCTTGCATTTACTGGCAGACCGCGGTTTTCAGCGTTAAGATACAGCACGTCGGCAAGTGCCAAGCACTGGCCGGACAGGCGACCCCAACCAGGCACGCGGTTTCCATGCAGCGAAAGACTATCCTATCCGCCGATCGCTCAACGCCGACGCACCGGCGCGAGTTCTTGCGCTGCGGCATGGCGGGGCTGGCGAGCCTGAGCTTGCCGGGGCTGTTGAAGTTGCGGGCGGAAGCGGGAACCCAAGCGCGCGAGCGGACGGCGATGATCGTGGTGTGGTTGCACGGCGGGGCTTCGCATCTGGAAACTTATGATCCCAAGCCGGACGCGCCCGACGAATATCGCGGGCCGTTTTCGCCGATCTCGACCAAAGTGCCGGGCACGCAGATTTGCGAGTTGCTGCCGCGGCACGCCGCGATTGCGGACAAGTTCACGATCCTGCGCTCGATGGTACACACTGGAATTTGTCACAATCAGGGCGCGCAAGAAATGTTCTCCGGGCGCGGGGTGCGCGATTTTCGGCTCAAGCCCGAGCATCCCGACTGCATGACCATCGCCAGCTACTTGCGTCACGACGCCAAGCGAGCGATACCGAACTACGTGGGCGCCGGTCAGATTCCTTATATCGGCTCGGCGTACCTGGGGCTGGAGTACGAAGCGTTTCGCGTGACCGGCAACCCAAACGATCCTGGGTTCGTCGTGCCGAATGTTGGCCTGGCCGACAGCGGCCGAGAAGACCGGCTGCGGTCGCGATTGGATTTGCGGCAGCGATTCGATCGCGTGCAGGCCCGGCTTGAATTGAACGACAGCATGCGCGCGATGGATACGTTCGAACAGCAGGCTTGGAACATGCTCACGTCGGGCGAGGCCCGCAAGGCTTTCGACTTGAGCCAGGAAGATCCGCGGGTGCGCGACCGTTATGGCCGGACAAGTTGGGGTCAGCAATGCCTGATGGCGCGGCGGCTGGTCGAGGCGGGCGTCGACCTGGTCACGACCACGCTGATGGGAGTCGAAGCCGGCCCGGTGCAGAACTGGGACGATCATGCGGTCAACCATCACGTTTTCAACCAGATGAAAGCCCGAGCGCCGAATTTCGATCAGGCCGTGACTGCCCTGATCGAGGATATTCATCAGCGCGGTTTGCACCGCCGCGTATTGGTGGTGGTGACCGGCGAGTTCGGCCGCACGCCCAAGATCAGTTATGCCAACGGCCAACCCGGCCGCGACCACTGGCCGAGCGCCACGTCGATGCTGTTTGCCGGAGCCGGCGTGCAACCGGGCCAGGTGATTGGCGCGACGGATCGGCGCGGCGAGCAAGTGATCGAGCGGCGCACCGGCGTGGGCGACTTCGTGGCCACGCTCTACCATCACCTGGGCATCGACCCATCGAACATCGCCTTCAACGATCTAACCGGCCGCCCAATTCCGATCATGCCAGATGGCGCGCCGATCGCGGAACTGGTTCGCGGGTGATGGGGTCATTCGCACGGTCGGGTGGCCCAGACAACTCGCTTCGAGTAGTCTGGGTTCCGCAGGAACAAGAGGGGTTAGCGCCAAAAGAGAGCTCGCCTCTTGTTGCTGCGCAACCCAGACGCCGAAGGCGTCTGGGCCATTGTTTAGTCTTCGCTAGAGAATCCAAAGGCTCCGCAAGATGTATACTGTGCTTCGATTTTCTGGACCGCAAGAACAACTTGCGGAATTTGGGCGACAGGCCAATACGATCCGACCCGGCACTTATGAGGGGCCAGACCGCCCTGCAGGAACTCGCTTTTCAATCTCGGTTGCTGACAGCGATAATTGGAGTCAGCATTATGAAGAAATTGTCAACTTTCTCCGCGAATTGCACCCAGTCCTCGAATGCGGGCGCCAATGCGGTTTTTCGGCCCAGCTCGATATCGCACTTATGTCAGACGATTCTTCGGCACGACTGATCAGTTCCTGGTGGCTTGGCGAGGATATCATTGAACTGCTACACCAAAACAAGATTGAGTTCTGGATCACCTTATACGCGAAACCTGATTTACCTCAAAAGTGATCGCGAGTGTTACAGTTCGACGCAAGTCAATTCTTAGTGCGAAAGGCAGCCTCTTGTTGCTGCGCAACCCAGACGACGAAAGTCGTCTGGGTCACCCGAGATTTTTGTGTCGTCCCTCACTCTGGCACTCTGGGGAATCAACGAGGGAACGAGAGGTCATTAGTTTAACCTGATCCCAATAATGCACGAACCCAAGAAAAAGACATTCCGGCGTGGGGTTGTCATTTCCATCGTTCAGCAAGGGGTAATCCTTGGACTTGCTGCGCTGATGCTGGACGGCGGTCTAGTGCTTCGCCAGATGGTTTGGGGAGCACTTATCTGCTGGGCCGCGCTTCTCGGCTTTAAGTTATTATCGAATTGCAAGACTTGGAACGAAGTTCATGGGTACTACTTTGCAGTGTGGTGCTTCATTTGGATTGCCGCTTTTATCTTCGCAAGGGCAGTAAGCAGCTGATGTTTAAACGAGGCAGGAGGTCCATTAGTCTTGTCTGATTGCGGCAGCTATGTTGAGCGAGCTTGAATCTGCTGAACCAAATCTCGATCGTCGCGTTTCTTATCGGTTTAGTCGGGGAATTAGAAGGCGACATAGATCCTTGTATTCGCGAGAAGGGCAGCCTCTAGTTGCTGCGCAACCCAGACGCCTTCGCCGCCTGGGCCACCCGGATCGGTAGCTTTCGCTCGCGCGACCGCGGCGATCAGTCTACCCTCACCCGCTTCGCTCGACTATTCTGAATGGGAATCGTCTCTTGGCAGGGATTTCCATGAACCTTATCCAGATAGCGCTGCGACGCCCGATCACTGTGATGGTGGCGATGGTCGCTATCGGGTTGGGCTGCTTTTGGGCCGTGCGACGGATGGATGTCGATGTCTTTCCGGCGCTCGACCTGCCCGTGATCTATGTGGCGCAGCCTTACGGCGGGATGGATCCGGCGCAGATGGAAGGGCTGCTCACGAATTATTACGAGTACCACTTCCTCTACATCAGCGGCATCCATCACGTCGAGAGCAAGAACATTCAGGGCGTCGCCCTGATGAAGTTGTTCTTTCATCCGGGCACCAACATGGCCCAGGCCATGGCCGAGACGATCAACTATGTGAACCGTTCGCGCGCCTTCATGCCGCCGGGCACGGTTTCGCCGTTCGTGATGCGGTTCGACACGGGCAGCGTGCCGGTGGGCTATTTGGTTCTGTCCAGCGAAACGCGCTCCCTGGCAGAAATCCAGGATCTCGCTCTGTTTCGCGTGCGGCCGATGTTCTCGACGTTGCCGGGCGTCTCCGCGCCGCCGCCATTTGGCGGCAGCCAGCGCACGGTCGTGGTGAATGTCGATCCCGACCGGCTGCGCGCTTATCACATTTCGCCGGAGGAGGTGATCGCGGTCATTTCGAGCGGCAACACGATCAGTCCGTCGGGCAATATCCATATCGGCGACAAATATCCGATCGTGCCGCTCAATTCGTTGGTCAAAAATGTCGACGAGCTGGGCAACATTCCGCTGCGCACCGGAGCGGGCCCGGTGATTTATCTGCGCGATCTGGCGACCATTCAAGATGCTTCGGATATTCCCACGGGCTACGCCCTGATCAATGGTCGCCGGGCCATCTATCTGCTGTGTACGAAGCGGGCCGATGCTTCGACCTTGAACGTCGTGAATGAAGTGAAACGCAACCTGCCGAAAATGCAGGAGGCCTTGCCAGACGATATTCACGTCAGCTTCGAGTTCGACCAGTCTCCTTATGTGACGCGCGCGATTTATGGGCTGGGGCTGGAAGGTTTGTTGGGAGCGGGATTGACCGGGCTGATGGTTCTGCTGTTTCTGCGCGATTGGCGGAGCGTGCTGGTCGTGGTGCTCAATATCCCGCTGGCGTTGATGGCCGCCGTGATCGGGCTGTGGCTCTCGGGCAACACGATCAACCTGATGACTTTGGGCGGGCTGGCACTGGCCATCGGGATTCTGGTCGACGAGGCCACGGTCGAAGTCGAGAACATTCACACGCAGTTCGTCCACACGCCAGACATCGCCCGGGCGGTGCGTTTGGGCAATGCCCAAACCGCGGTCCCGCGCCTGCTGGCCATGCTTTGCATTCTGGCGGTGTTCTTGCCTTCGTTTTTCATGGAAGGGGCGGCCCGGGCGCTGTTCGTGCCGATGTCTTTGGCTGTCGGATTTTCGATGTTGGCTTCCTACATCTTGTCCAGCACGTTCGTGCCGGTGCTTTCGACGTGGCTGCTGCGCCATGCCCATCCGCAAGAATCGAAAACGGTCGAGCGTTTGCGAGAGGGCTTTCGACGCGCGCTGGAAAAGCTGGTGGCCGTGCGTTGGGTGCTGGTGCCGGTCTATTTGGTCGCGTGCGTCGCGATTGTGTTTACGGTTGGGCGTCAACTCGGCACCGAGATTTTTCCACTCGTCGATGCGGGTGAATTTCGACTGCGCTTGCGAGCGCTCGATGGCACGCACTTCGAAACCACGGAGAAACTCACGCTCGATGTGCTCAAGGTCATTCAAGACAAAGTCGGGGCCGACAAGATAGAAATCACGCTAGGCTACGTGGGCACGATCCCGTCGACCTATCCGATCAACTCGGTCTACCAATGGTCGCGGGGGCCCGAAGAGGCGATCATGCGTGTTAAGTTGAAGCGGGACAGCGGCCTGCGGATCGAGCAGCTCAAAGAAGATTTGCGCCAAGACCTGGAGGCGCGCATGCCCGAGCTACGATTTTCTTTCGAGCCGGCCGACATCATCAACGAGGTGATGAGCTTCGGTTCGAGCACGCCGATCGACGTCGCGGTGAGCGGACCCAATGTCGCCGACAATCGGGCATACGCGGAAAAACTTCGGCTGAGCATGAAGGAGATCAAGTCGCTGCGCGATTTGCAATATGGTCAATCGCTCGACTACCCCACGGTCGAAGTCCAGATCGATCGCCAGAAAGCTGGTATCAGCGGCATGGTTCCAGAGGACATCGCGAAGTCGCTGGTGGCGGCTACGTCGTCTTCGCGGTTCGTGGTGCCGAACTATTGGCCGGACGCCAAAACCGGCATCGGCTATCAGGTGCAGGTGCAGATTCCGCAAGCCAGGACTACGAGTATCCGTGATTTGGAAACCTTGCCTTTGAGACAACAGAACGGCAAAGAGTTGTTGCTCCAAGATGTGGCAGATATCAAGTCCGGCACGATGCCCGGGCAATTCGACCGCTACAACATGCGGCGGCAAATTAGCTTGTCGGCGAATATCTATGGCGAAGATTTGGGGCGCGTGAGCACAGCGGTATCCGACGCGATCAAGAGGGCGGGCGATCCGCCCAAAGGCGCGAACATCGACATCCGAGGGCAGATTCCGCCCATGCAGCAGATGTTTCAGGGACTGGGCCTCGGCTTGGTTTTGGCCGTGGTTGTGATCTTCCTGTTGCTATCGGCCAATTTTCAGTCGATCCGTTTGGCGCTGGTCACGGTCTCGACCGCGCCGGCCGTGGTGGCCGGAGTTTGCTTGGCGCTGTTCGTGACCGGCACGACACTGAACATTCAGTCGTTCATCGGCGCAATCATGGCCATCGGCGTGGCAATGGCCAACGGGATTTTGCTGGTCACGTTTGCCGAACACAGCCGCCGCGGCGGCGCGAGCGCCATCGACGCAGCGCTCGACGGCGCGAGTAGCCGCGTGCGACCGATCCTGATGACCAGCATGGCCATGGTGGCCGGCATGATTCCATTGGCTCTGGCCTTGGGCGAAGGCAGCGAGCAAAGCGCTCCGCTGGGGCGCGCGGTGATCGGCGGGCTCGTTGCGGCAACCTTCGCCACGCTGTTTATTCTGCCCTCGGTTTTCGCACTCGTGCAGCGGCGGGCGACGACACGATCGGCATCGCTCGATCCCGATGACCCGGACAGCCCGAGTTACTCGCCGGCGTTGACCGGCCCTGGAACCCACTGATGAACCAGTTTTATTGGCTACGCGCATTTTCTGTCATCGGGCTGGCCATCGCGGCAGCCATGACCTGTTTGGGCTGCGGAAATAAAGCGCCGGAAGGGCGCCCCGCCGCTGCCCCAGCCCGAGTCACGGCCGCGAAACCCGAGCGCAAGACGATCCATCGCAGCTTCACGCAGCCGGGCCAGATCGATCCGTTCGACATTGCCCGGCTCCACGCGAAAGTGCCGGCATACGTGGAGAAGTATCTGGTCGATATTGGTGATTCGGTCAAGGGACCCCGTTATGGCGAAAACAATAGAATCGAAGAGCGCGGACAAGTGCTCGCCGAACTTTTGGCCCCTGAACTGGAGCAGGAATTGCAACAGAAAAAGGCGCTCGTCGCTCAGGCCGGCGCCGAAGTCGAACAATCGCAGGCCGCGATCAAAGTTGCCGAGTTGGGCGTCGTGAGCGCTGAAGCCTTGTTGACCGAAACCGAGGCTGGACTCGATCGAGCCAATGCCGAACACCAACGGTGGAATTCCGAATATGGCCGCGTCGTCCAACTGGTTTCCAAATCGGCCGTCAATCAAAAGCTGGCGGACGAAACCAAGGCGCAACTGATGGCCGCCGCTGCCACTCAGAAGGAAGCCAAAGCCAAAATCGAATCCGCAAGATCCGGCATTGGTGCCAGCCAGGCCCAACTCGAAAAGAGCCGGGCCGACGAGGTGGCGGCTCGTGCGCGCAGCCACGTGGCCGAAGCCGAAGAAGCCAGAGTCCATGCACTGACCGATTACCTTCGCATCGAGGCTCCGTTCGACGGCACGATCTCGCAACGCAACGCCGACATTGGTAACTTCGCCCAATCGGGTGGGGGAGCGGGCACCGCGCCGCTGTTCGTCGTGGTGCGCACCGATCGGGTGCGGGTCTTCGTTGACCTGCCAGAAACCGAAGTTGCGCTGGTTCGGCCTGGAAATCGTGCGCTCGTTCGCGTGCCATCGCTGGCCGGCCACGAATTCGAAGGGGCCGTTACCCGCACCGCCTGGGCTCTCGATCCCACCGCGCGCACGTTGCACACGGAAGTCGACGTGCCCAATCCGACTGGGGAACTTAGGCCAGGGATGTACGCGGAAGTCAGCATTGAGTTGGCAGCTAGCAAGAACCCCTGCATCGTGCCAATCACCGCGCTCGTCACTCAGCAAAACCAGCCCTGGTGTTTTGTGCTGGAAGATGGCAAGGCGGTACGCAAGGGCGTGACCGTGGGTGTGAAGAGCAAGACCGAAGTGGAAATCGCCTCGGGATTGAATGGCGATGAGCTGGTCATCACGAAAGCTGCTGGCTTAACTGACGGCCAAGCGGTGGAACTCGAGCCAGTGCCAGCAAAATAGAGCCGTCACAGCCTCGCCAGCCGGCAATATCCCCGCTTTCGTTAAACTCCCTAGCTGGCTGGACCCGATTTCCAGAAGTACGGCTCGCTTCAGGTTCCGCTGCGCGCACGGGGCGCTGCGCAATCGCCAAGCGGCTAAGGGGATTCGACTTAGGGAGGGATGGGCAAGTTGCGTCACATTCGGTCGTGGTTTTGCATCGGCGCGGTGCTGCTGTTTGGGCTGCTAGCCACAAGGGCATTGGCGGTTGAGCGGTTGACTGCGCCGGCGCCTCGGCTGATTCCCGTCGCGCCGACACCGGCCACAACCGCGGCTGCGCCGCCGGCATCCGATCAGGTCACGCGTCGTTTGCCGCCAGTCGAGCGACCCGTTCGATCGATCCAATTCGTCGAGCCGGCCACTCGAGCCGTCGCGTTTGGGCGCGAGCCAGGCGCCCAGACGGAGCCCGAAGAGGTGCCGGCTGGGAACGCCGATGAGCCACCCAAATTGCCGATCGACCTGCCAACCGCGCTGCGCTTGGCCGACGCGGGCAATCTGCAAGTGGCGTTCGCGCGCGAGCAAGTCAATCAGGCGCTAGCGCGCGTCGATCAGGCCAACGCGTTGTGGCTGCCATCGGTCCGAGGCGGCGTCAACTACAATCGCCACGAGGGGGCGATTCAGCGCGTCGAAGGCGCACAAATCATCAACAGTCGCGGAGCCTTTTACGCCGGCCTGGGAGCGGGCGGCTATGGCGCCGGCTCGCCGCCGATTCCTGGGTTGTATGCCAACTTCAGTCTCGCCGACGCGCTGTTTCAGCCATTGGCGGCCCGGCAGTTTGCCGGCTCGCGCGGCCAGGCGGCCATGGCCGCCACGAACGATACGTTGTTGCAAGTCGCGATCAACTATTTCGAGTTGTTGCGGGGCGTCGAGGACATCGTTATTTCGCAGGCCTCGCGCAACGACGCCCAGCAATTGGTCGATATCACCAGGGCGTATGCCGAAACCGGGCAAGGATTGCCATCCGATGCGAACCGCGCTCGGGCCGAACTGGCCATTCGGCTCATCGACGTCCAGCGCGCCCGCGAATCGCAGCGCGTGGCATCGGCTCGACTCGCTCAGCTATTGCGGCTCGATCCGCTGGTCGTGCTCGATCCGGCGGATCCGGCGGTGGTGGCCATCGAAGTTGTTTGTCCCGACGTGCCGCTCAAAGAGCTGATCGCCCAAGGGCTTTCGCAGCGGCCGGAGCTGGGCGAATACCGATTGCTGGTGTCCGAGGCCGTGATCCGGCTACGGCGCGAGCGCGTGGGCGTGCTGCTTCCCAGTATCGTCATGGGAGCCAGCTATGGCGGAATGGGTGCGGGCATCGATGAAAAGCTGGCTCCATTTCACGATCGTCTCGATGTCGACGCGATTGCCTATTGGGAAATGCGCAACTTTGGTTTCGGCGAAGCCGCGGCGCGGCGCGGGGCCCAGGCGACGGTGCGCGCGTCGCAGTTTCGGCAGTTGGCCATGATGGACCAGGTGGCTCGCGAAGTAGCCGAAGCGTATGCGCAAGTTCAGTCCCGGAAGAATCAGATGGCCATTGCCAGGTTTGGCATCGAGGCCGCGATGGCTTCGCACCGGCAGAACCTGGAACGCATCGACGAAGCCAAGGGGTTGCCCATCGAAGTATTGCAGTCGATTCAATCGCTGGCTCAAGCGCGGCGAGAATGCTTGCGCACGGTGATTGATTACAATGCGGCGCAATTCACGCTCTATCGAGCGTTAGGTTGGCCAGTGAAGACACCGGTGAAGATCGAGCCCAACTCTGGCCCAACGTAAGTCCGGTTTTGCTGGTTCGCCCGAGAAAAGCCAGCTCTCTAGAACAGGGAGAATCCCGGGCCCGATAGCGGTGCCCATTGTTTTTCCGCTCGACCGGCTAGCCTTGGGTGGCCCAGACGACTTTCGTCGTCTGGGTTGCGAAGCAACATGAGGTTTCCGCTCGATCGGTTCGCCTCTCGTCCCTGCGGGACCCAGACGACAAGTCGTCTGGGCCACCCGGCCAATCGAAACATCATGGGAACTCGTCGAGTTGCAGCAGACCGGCGATCACGGCGCCGGCGGTCAGCCGTTCTTGCAACGCGACGATGTATTCGAGATTCGTTTCGAATACGGAACGCTGGGTCTGCAAGATTCTCAAGAAGTCGAACTGCCCGGCGGCATAACCTCGCTGCACCAGATCGAGAGTCCGCCGAGCGTCGGGAAGAATTCCCTTCTCGTAGTTCTCGACCGTGGTTTGTGCCGCGCGATAGCGACCGAGCGCGTCGGCCAGTTGGCGCACGAGATCGTTTTGGACCGTGTTGAGTTGGGCCACGGCTTGCGAGACATTGGCTCCGGCGGCTCGGATGTTACCTTGATTGCGGTCCCAAATCGGCACGGTGAAATACATTCCCACGAGTGCCTGCGAGTGCGGTTGATCGGCCGTGTACTGATAGCCGCCGTTGACGATCAGGTTGGGCGTCGGTTCGGCTTGAGCGCGACGCAGCAAGAACTGGTTGCGGACGATCTCAGTTCGCGCACTTTCCACCAGCGAACTGGTCATCAACAGCTGCTCGCGAACTTGTGGGTTGTCGAAGTCCGGTAGGCGCAGCGAGAGGTCGCCTTCTATGCCAGCAATCTGCAAGTTAGGAAGGCCCATCAGCGCGGCCAATTGTTGAGCGCCTGCCGAACGGGCAAATTCCGCGCTGCGCAGTGATGCCTCGATGCGACGAAACTCGATTCGCAACAGCAGCACGTCGATTTCTGCCGCCTGACCACCTTGCAGCAACCGTTGGCTGGTATCGAGCGACCGCTGGGCTGTCGTGCCCAGTTCGCCCAGCGTGGTGACTCGCTGCTGAGCGGCCAACAATATGAAAAACTGCTGGCGAATCGCGGTCAGCAGATCGAAGCGCTGGCGAACAAAATCCAGATTGGCCTGCCGGACGGCTTGCTCGGCGGCGGCCTGGTTCAATTGCAGTTTGCCGGCACGCACGATTTCCTGCGACATGCCCGCGCTATAAAGGCTATTGCGACCTCCGAGTTGAACCGGATTACCGCTGTTCTGTATGGGGTTGGGATACAACCCGGCCTGGAAGGCCAAGCCTTGGGCCTGCTCGATACGGCCCCGCGCCTGGCGCAACACCGGGCTGTTGCTGAGCGCCAAGTTCGTCACGCGGTCTAGCGTGTAGGCATCCTCGACCTTGACGGTTGGCAGCGGCATCGCAATGGGCTCTTGCCCAACGGCCAGCGCCGACCAGGTCAAACCAAAAGACAGGCTTAGCAGGAAGACGCCAGCGATGGGGCGCATCAAAGAATCTCGGGCAGTATTCGGGTTGCCCCGAAAAAGAGCTATTTGGTGGTTATCGACCTTATGCCGGGAGTAGGTAGAGGGCCGGTTGTGCGGTCGGAGAATCTTGCGCAATCGGCACAAGTAGAACCTGATGGTGCTCTTTCCTCGGTCGACGCGCCGGGCATAATGGGAGAACCCCGGCCCGGGCAGCGGTGTCGACTGTGTTTCCGGTCGGTTGATTCGCCTTGGTTGGCCCACTCGAAAGGCAAGCCTCTTGTTGCCTCGCAACCCAGGCGACCAAGGTCGTCTGGGTCACCCGGACCGGTCAACGAAAATTAAACCGATTGCCTAAGTTCAATGCAGACAAGCCCTCCAGACGAATCGCCGGAGCCACCCGCCGCACGAGAACACGACCCTTACGCCGCGATCCGTCTGGCTAACTTCCGGCGGTATTGGATCGGCAGCATCGTCTCGATCTTGGGCATGCAGATGCAGTCTGTCACGGTAATCTGGGAGGTTTATCGGCGGACAGGAAAGCCGTTTGACCTGGGGCTCGTCGGTCTGGTGCAGGTCGTGCCTGTACTATCCCTGGCTCTGCTAGCGGGTCATGTGGCTGATCGGATCGATCGCAAACTCGTGCTGGTTGGCGCCGTGGCTTTGAGCGGCATCGCTTCGCTGGGACTGGCAGCGGTTTCGTTTTTTGAGTGGCACATCGGGGCCATGTTTGTTTTTCTGTTCCTGATTGGTGTCGCGCGAGCGTTTCAGCAGCCGGCCAAAAGCTCGTTCGTGCCCCAGTTGGTGCCACGAGCCATTTTTCCCAACGCGGTCACTTGGAACCTGGGCGGCTTTCAACTGGCCGCGGTCGTCGGCCCGGCGGTGGGTGCCGAGGTTGGGTTGCGCGTGGTCTTGTGCGGTTTCGATGTGTTCGGCGATGCCGCACCATGCGGCGTGCCCGCCGCGTGTTGTTGGTGGCGGACCGATGGTGTTCCAGAGTTCGTTG